>CAVKEL010000001.1:0-4201 GCA_963655445.1 Acutalibacteraceae bacterium
ACTTTTAGTTATGCAATATTTAGTAAGTGATTTTATAACATCAAAATTTGATCAAAATTTATTTAGAATTACTTATGCTGGAAGTCTTGTTGCTCAATATATGTTATTTGGTCTCATTTTAGTCTTTAATTTAGTTAGTTTTATAGTTAGTGCAGTAAAGACAAAAAATGCGAACAATTAGTATATTTTTGTATTTAAAATCATTCTTATTTAGAATATTATTATAGTTAGAAAAAGGAGGACTTAAATATATGTCACAAGGTGCTATTATTGGTATCGTTATTGGTGTTGTTGTTTTACTTATTTTAATTATTATTTTAGGATGGTGGATCTCAACTAGAAACTGGTTCAATCAAACTAAAGTCAAAATTGACGAAGCAAAATCATCAATCGATATTTCATTAACAAAAAGATATGATTTATTAACAAAATCACTTGCAACTGTTAAAGGTTATGCAAAACATGAATACGAAACCATTACCAAAACTATTGAAATGCGTAATGCTCCACGTGTTCAAGATATGTCCATGAAAGAAAAGAGTGAACTTGCTGGAAAACTTAATGAAGCAAGTCATCAACTTAATGTCGTAATGGAAAATTATCCAGATTTAAAAGCCAGCGAAAATTTCTCAAAATTACAACTTCAAATTCAAGATTGCGAAGACAATTTACAAGCTAGTAGAAGAATCTTCAATTCAAATGTTTCTATCTACAATCAAAAACTTGTTAGCTTCCCATCATCACTTATTGCAAATTCAATGCATCTTACTAAAGAAGAATTCTTTGAAGCAGAAGCTGCAAAAAGAGAAGATGTTAAAATTGAATTCTAATTTAACTTATGGATTACAAAATTGATGTAATTGAAAAAGAAAGAAGCAAACGATTAAAGACATTTAAAATTATGTCTTTTATCGCTTTAGGCTTATTAATCGTTACAGTTATTTTATTTAGTATTAATGCTTTTAATGAAAATGAAACATTAGTGATGGTAGGCGTTATTTTTGCTATTGTAACAATAGTAATGTTTATCTTAGCGTTTGCTATTCCTTCATCAGGTTATGATAAATTTGTTAAACAAAATTTAGAACACGCCATTATGTGCGATGTTTATAAAGCAAATCAATTTACTTATGAAGAAAAAAATGGCATTTCATTTAATGAAATGAATTGCTCAGGAGCATTTAGAAAACCTGATCAATTTGAAACAAGTGATACAATTAGAACATCATATAAAGGTGTTCAACTTGTCTTAAGTGATTATATCTTTACCCGTATTACAACAACTGTTGATTCGAAAGGTAATACTTCAACTCATTATTATCCATATCCTGGAAGATATATGTCTTTTACAATTAATAGAGATTTTAGAAGTGGAATCGCTGTTATTGATAAGAAAAATAATAGTGATGTTATAGTTACAAAACCATTTAAAAATAGTGTTGACTTTGAATCTATCGAATTTAACAAAAAGTTTTATTTAACTACTACTGATAAAGAAAAGGCTTTCTATCTTATTAGACCAAAAGAAATTATGGATCTTTTAGATTTAAGTAAGATTTATAAAGGAAAAATTGTTTGCGTTATTATTAATCATACAATATACTTTATGCTTGCTGATACTAAAGTTGATTTTAACTTCTCTTTATTTAAAAAGATTAGTCAAGAAACAATCAGCGATATCTATGGTTATTATGAATTACCACTTAAAATTATTGATACTTTAAAATTAGATAGCGATAGATTTAATGCAAAAGAGTTAGATGGAAAATAAATCCATCTATCATGCACCATTAGTTCAATGGCAGAATTCTTGCTTCCCAAGCAAGCTACGCGGGTTCGATTCCCGTATGGTGCTCCAAATCGAAATGAACTCGAGAAATCGAGTTTTTTAATTGAGAAAGAATAGTAATGCAATATTTGTAATTAGTGGATTTTTAGTATTAGAAGAAATACTGAAATATAAAATGCACAAATGGTTTTTATACGGTAGTGTGCTTTGAATAGCAATTATGACCTTTTCATTTAAAAAAATGAGTCAATCATTTATACTATTTAAGAGAGAAATTATGGGGAAAGAAAATTACACTTTAATAAAGAATTTAATTGATGCTTATGTAGGAAATAATGAAGATCCTGAATCATTTTTTAATCCTGATTTTGTATATAACAGTAGTGATAAAGAAAATCCTAAAAAAGTTTTTGATACATTGAAAGATAATTTAGAAAACTGTGAAGAATTTATGTTTTCTGTTGCATTTATAAATGACTCTGGTCTTAATCTTTTCAAACAAATATTTTTAGAGTTAAAAGAAAGAAATCCACAAATAAAAGGAAGAATTATAACAAGTAATTATCTTTCTTTTACAGAACCAAAAGCATTAAAAGATCTTCTTTATTATGACAATATTGAAGTAAGAATGTATTACATAAATGAAGGCGATAAAGTTGGCTTTCATACCAAAGGATATATTTTTAAATACAAGAATGATCAATATAAAGTAGTGATTGGAAGCTCAAATATTACACAGTCTGCTTTAACAAGTAATAATGAATGGAATAATTTAATTGTTTCTACAAGCAAAGGCGAGATTATGAAAAACATACTTTCAGAGTTTGAAAGAATGTGGGAAAAATCCGCTCCATTAAAAGATGTTTTGGAAAAATACGAAGCTGAATATCAAAAGAAACAAGAATTAAGAAAAATAGAAGAAAAAGATGAAGCAAAATGGGTAATAGTTAAAAAACCAAACGCTATGCAACTTGAATTCATTAATAGATTGAATGAGTCAATTAAAAATGGCGATAGAAGAGGTATATTAATTTCTGCAACTGGAACAGGTAAAACTTATGCTTCTGCATTTGGTGTTCAATCAATTACGCAATTTCCAGTTAAAAAATTATTATTTGTTGCACATAGAGAAACAATTTTAAAACAAGCAATTAAAACTTTTAAAAATGTTTTTGGAAACAATATTAAAACGGCTTTATATTCAGGAAATAATCACGATATTGAAGATGCAAACTTTATTTTTTCCACCATATCTACAATTGGAAAAGAAAAGTATTTGCATAATTTTAAAGAAGATGAATTTGATTTTATTATTATTGATGAATGTCATAGAATTGGCGAGAAAACAATGTATCAAAATATCATAAACTACTTTAAGCCAAAGTATCTTTTAGGTATGTCAGCAACTCCAGATAGAAGTAGTGATAATTACGATGTTTATGGTGTTTTTGATCATAATATTCTTTATGAAATAAGATTAAACGATGCTTTAGAAGCAAATATGCTTGTTCCATTCCATTATTTTGGGATTAGCGATTTAGAAATTGATGGAAATGATATTGACGATGAATCTGATTTTAAATATTTAACAAGCGATGAAAGAGTTAAACACATTCTTGAAAAGTCTAGATATTATGGATATTCAGGGAAAAGACTTAAATGCTTAATGTTTGTATCTCGTTGTGAAGAAGGAAAAGAACTTGCAAAGAAAATTAATGAGCAGGGCGTTAAATGTGCATACTTGGATGGGAGTAATACTCAAGAAGAAAGGGATAGAGCCGTTGATTTATTAGAAGAAGATAATCTAAATAAAGATTATTTGGAAATGATCGTAACTATCGATATTTTTAATGAAGGTGTTGATATTCCTTCGGTTAACCAAGTTATATTTTTAAGACCAACAAAGTCTTCAATTATTTTTATTCAACAACTTGGTAGAGGACTCAGATTGAATATTGGGAAAGAATATTTAACTCTCATTGATTTTATAGCTAACTATAAAAATAATTACCTTATTCCAGAAACTTTTTCAAATAAAGGTAGTGGCAAGAAAAGAGGAGAAAGAGCTGTTCATCCATTAACTCCAGGATGCAGTGTTGTTCAATTTGATGAAATATCAAAAAAGAGAATTATTAAAGCATTTGCCAATATTCCAAATACAAATAGTAGAAGAATTAAAGATCAATTCTTAGATGTTAAAAATAGGCTTGGTAGAGTCCCAACTTTAATTGAATTTGATGAAGGTGGTAATATTTCAGGTCGTGTCTTTTTAGATTTCAATTCAAGTCTTGGATCATATTATGATTTTTTACTTAATATGAAAGAAGAGCACGAAATTTTATCTAGTGAAGAAAAAGACACAATTAAATATTTATCAATTAGTATTGGTGGAGGTCTTAGAATCCATGAAGC
>CAVKEL010000002.1:0-1875 GCA_963655445.1 Acutalibacteraceae bacterium
TTTTAAACCTATCGATTTATCTAAAGGAAATATTACAAAAAATATTATTCTTTTTAGCATTCCTATTTTATTAACATTATTATTGCAACAAGTTTATACAATTACAGATGCAGCTATTGCTGGACAAAATTTATCAGCAAATGAAATTGCTGGAATTAATGATGTTGGTTGCTTAACAGTTATTGTTTTGCAATTTGGATTTGGTTGTTCTTCTGGATTTAGTGCATTAACTGCAAAAGCATTTGGTGCTAATAAACTTGATGATGTAAAAAAATCATTCGCTATTCAAATTGTAATTACTTTTTTAATTGGTATATTTTTAACAATTGTTGGCTTATTATCGATTAATATTATGCTTTCGTGGATTAACATTACAAAAGAAAATCCAGTTTATGAATATGCATATTTATATATCTTTATTTATTTTTGCGGAACACTTGCCCAATTATTTTTCAACTTATTTAGTAGTGTTTTAAGATCAATTGGAGACTCAATTACTCCACTATTATTCTTACTTTTAAGTTGTGTTATTAATGTTGTTTTAGACCTTGTATTTATTATTAATTTTAAATGGGGCGTTTCAGGAGCGGCAATTGCAACTATAATTGCCCAAGTGTTATCTGGAATTCTATGTTTCATTTATTCATACAATAAGTATGATGTATTCAAAATTAAAATTAGTGATTTGAATATTGATTGGAAATATGCCTTAGATCACTTAAAAAATGGTGTTCCACTTGGTTTACAATTTAGCGTTTTAGCTGTTGGTATTATCTTAATGCAAGGTGCTGTTGTTAAATTTGATGTTGCAAGTAATGATCCAACTCAACCAGCACAATTAGGCTATGGAACTGCCAGTAAATTATTTAATGCTTTAATGACTTTCCAAAGCGGTTTAGGTTCTGCAATGCTTTCATATTGTGGTCAAAATGAAGGCGCTAAAGAATATGAAAGAGTTAGAAAAGGCACGATTCAAGCGTTAATAATTACATTAATTGGTTCTGCTTTACTTGGTGCACTTGGATTGCTTTTAAATATTAATGGTTTCTTCTTATATTTATTCTTAAGTCCAAGCAATATTAATTCTCAAACAATTAAATATGCAAACTACTATTTCTATGTAAATATGCCACTATTTATATTTTTGGGCACATTATATGTTGGAAGAAATTCACTCCAAGGAATTGAAAAACCTCTATTCCCATTTTTAGCAGGAGTTGCCGAACTTATAACTAGAGTTGTTGTTTCATTATATTTCCCATCAATGGTAAATCCTGTGGACCCAACTAGTGATATCTCTTATATTGCATTAATGTTTGGCGATGGATTCTCTTGGATTAATGCAACCATTGTATTGATGATTGGTTTATTTAGAAATGTTTATTTAAATCCAAAATATAATTTAAAAAGAGCAAATAAGAAAAAAGGCTTAACCCTTCACTTATAATTCATTTATGAACATTGCTAGTTCGTTCGTGACAATTTGTGTTTAACGAATGAACTAGTCTTTTTTTGTGCTTTTTAGTATGAAATAGTCTTTATAAAGACTATAATAAAAAAGACTTTAAAAGGAGAAAATATTATATGTCAAAAGTAATGGCGGTTAATGCCGGTAGCAGTAGTTTAAAATTTAAATTATATGAAGTGCCAGAAGAAAGTGTTATTTGTTCAGGCATTGTTGAAAGAATAGGCCACGATGATGGTATTTTTACAGTTAAATTTAATGGAAAATCAAATAAAGAAGTTCTTCCAGTTAAAGATCATGCAGTTGCAGTTAAACTTGTTATGGATGCGTTAATTAAAGATGGAATCATTAAATCATATGATGAAATCGCAGCAACTGGTCATCGTATTGTTCAAGGTGGTCCATATTTT
>CAVKEL010000002.1:1885-2774 GCA_963655445.1 Acutalibacteraceae bacterium
ATATTTTAGTGAATCAGCAGTTATTAATGAAGATGTTTTAGGTAAAATTGAATCATTAATTCCACTTTCACCAAATCATAATGCAGCCGAATTAACTGGCATTAGAGCTTTCCAAAAAGTTTTACCAAATACTCCTGGAATTTGTTCATTTGATACAGCTTTCCATCAAACAATGAGTGATGTTGATAAAACTTTCCCAATTCCACATGAATATACTGAAAAATACTTAATTTATAGATATGGTGCTCATGGAACTAGTCATAAATATTTAAGTCAAGAAGGTCTTAAATATGTTAATGGCGATGTTCATTCAAAAATGATTATTTGTCACTTAGGAAGTGGCGCTTCTATTACTGCAGTCAAGGATGGAAAAAGTATCGCTACAACTATGGGATTAACTCCTACTGGCGGAATTATGATGGGTACAAGAACTGGAGATATTGATCCATCTGTTTTCTATTATGTTTGTAAACAAACTGGTAAAGATCCAGAAACAATTTTCCAAGAATTTAGCAAACAATCTGGTTTAAAAGGTGTTTCAGGAATTAGTGATGACTCAAGAGATTTAGAAGCTGCTGCAAATGAAGGAAATAAACAAGCAATTTTAACTAATGATTTATGGGCAAGGAGAGTTGCAGACTTTATTGGTCAATATTATGTTAGACTTGGCGGTTGCGATTTAATTGTTTTCTCTGCTGGTATCGGTGAAAATAGCGCTTTATATCGTAGACTTGTCTTAGAAGATATTAAAGAAGCTTTAGGAGTTGAATATTCAGAAGAAATAAATAAAGAACTTCATGGAGGAAAAGAAGGAGTTCTTTCAACAGAAAACTCAAAGATTAAAGTTGTAGTTATTCCAACAAACGAAGAAGTCATGATTGCACGTGAT
>CAVKEL010000003.1:0-5422 GCA_963655445.1 Acutalibacteraceae bacterium
TTATTAAAAGAAAAACCAAGAAGATTATTATTCCTCTTAGTTTTTATCATACGAAATGCATTTTCGCCTTTTTTGTGTATTTACCCACTTTTAGTGAAACTAGAATTAGGGAATGGAATAGTGTACGTAAGATTAACATACTGTTTCCTCATTATTTTTTATGTGTCTGCTTTTAGGTTATCACTTCACAAATACTTTATTTTGTAAAATCGCACTTTTGGAAAACCACCTTTTTTTGGACTTAAACTTATTGGAAAACAACCTTTTTTAGGATATAAATTTACTAGAAAACCACATGGAGGGAGATTTACAAAATAAAGCCTCAATTGAATTCAAAGAATCAATATAATTTGCAGTTAATATTAAAACCTATTTTACCCCAGAGCGAAAAACGCAAAAAAATATGCGATTTCGCTCTGGAAAGAAGTTGGCATACTTGTCCATATCATTGTATTTTCTAAATGAAATTAGGTAAAAGATGTAAATGTTGAATTCGATTAGAAAAGTTTTACAAGCTTGTCTAGCGCAATCAAATGATAAACCTTTATTAAATTAATCCATTAATTTAAATTTATCTTCAAAACTTTCCTAATTAGTGCGATTGTGCCTTGTCTTTTTAAATCTTATATTAAACTTATCAAAGTCTAAAATTGCTTATTTTTTTAAGCTGTTCCAACAATGGATCCATTATATTCTATAGTGGCAACTTTGCATTAATCTGCTGAACTTAATAATGAATTTTTTTTATTTTATTACAACAGAATTTCATAGTTGCTATGAGATATATTTTTGCTCCAGAGCGAAAAACGCAAAAAAATATGCGATTTCGCTCTGGAATTACTTGATGTTTTTATTAGTTTAATTTAAACTTAAATTATAGAAGCAAAACACAAAAAATTTCACGATTTCGCTTTGAGGTGATTTATGATAGGAAGAAAAAAAGAAATAAATGAACTTGAAAATTTATATGAGAAAAATAGAGCAGAATTAGTTGCAATATATGGTAGAAGAAGAGTTGGTAAAACATACCTAATCAATCATGTATTTAATAATAAATTTACCTTTAAGCATACAGCTTTATCACCAGACCTTGAAGATAGTAAAGAATTATTATCTATGCAATTAAATTTGTTTTATAAAAAGTTAATTAAATATGGTCTTGATATAACAAAAAAACCATCTAATTGGTTTGAAGCGTTTGATTTACTAGAAAACCTTTTAGATAAAAAAGATGATGGAAATAGACAAGTTGTATTTATTGATGAACTTCCATGGCTTGATACAAAGGGTTCATATTTTATTAAAGCTTTTGAATCATTTTGGAATACATATGGATGTGCTAACGATAAATTAATGTTAATTGTTTGTGGATCTGCTAATTCTTGGATACAAAATAATTTAATAAATAACCATGGTGGTTTATATGGAAGAGTTACATATGAAATAAAATTATCTCCATTTAACCTTAAGGAAACTGAAGAATTTATGAAATACAATGATGTTTTATTATCTAGATATGACATTTGTGTTTCATATATGGCATTAGGAGGAATTCCTTATTATTTAGGGTATATGAAAAAAGGAGAAAGTATAAATCAAAATATCGATGATATTTTCTTTAAAAAAGATGCTCCTTTAAGCTTAGAATTTGATAGATTATTTGATTCTTGCTTTGAATATGCGCAATATGCAAAAAAAGTTGTTTTAATATTAAGTGAGAAGAATATAGGTTTTACAAGAAAAGAAATAGCAGACAAACTAAAAATCAGTGATGGAGGCCATTTAACGAAGGTTTTAAATGCATTAATATCAAGTGATTTTGTTAAAAAATATATTTTGTTAGGTACTAATTCAAAAATTCCATATTATAAATTAATCGATCCTTTTTGTATTTTCTATCTTAGGTTTAAATATGAAAAGAATCCAAGCGAAAACTTTTTTAAAGAAAATGGTAATAATCAATTAATTTCAAACTGGAAAGGTCTAGCTTTTGAAAATGTTTGTTTTAATCATATAAAAGAAATAAAACAAGCTTTAAATATTGGCGGAGTCTTAACAGATGAATCTTCTTTTATTTTTAAAGATAAAAATAATCATGGGCAAATCGATATGGTTATCTTAAGAAATGATAATGTAATTAATTTATGTGAAATTAAATTTTATCAAGATGACTTTGTTGTAGATTTGTCTTATTATAAGAAACTAAATTCAAGACTGGAAGCAATTAAACCATATGTTTCAAAAAAAGTTTGCGCATTTAACACTTTAATTACAACATATGGATTATTTAAAAATGAATATAGTAATGCATTCTCAAATGTAATTACTTTAGATGATTTGTTTATGTAATTTTAAACTTGCATAAACTTTTCTTTATTAAAGTTGTTGTGCTTATTTCTTAGTTAAGTCAATTTTTGCTCCAGAGCGAAAAACGCAAAAAAATATGCGATTTCGCTCTGTGTAAACTTTATAATTAACTAAAAATATATAATATCCAATCATTATTTATATTGTGTACAAACAAATTGGTAAAACTTTTTGTTATAAAAGAAGCAGATAATAAATAAACATATTAGCAATCGATGCATTTTACCAGAAAATTGGACGATAGAGACATTCATGGAACCTCATGAATCAATGCCGTATAACCCCGACATAGCCAGAGTCTTCTACAGGATGGGCTACATTGAAACTTGGGGACGCGGAATACAGAAAATATGCGATGCGTGCAAAGAACTTGGCGCTGATTTGCCTCGCTATAATCTTCTTGGAACAGGGCTCCGTGTTTACTTCAAAGCACTCGAAAGCGCCCTTATAGATCAAACCAAAGCACCAAAGGATCAAATTGATACTTTGGATGATACTTTAGAAAATAGAATTATCAGATTAATAAGCCAAAAACCTGATATATCTCAAGAAAAATTGTCGGAAATAACCAAAATGTCAATCCCGACAATAAAACGAGCAACGAAACTTCTTGCTGATTCCGGTTGCATTAAACGGGTCGGCGGTAAACGTTACGGGCATTGGGAAGTAATAGAATAAGGAGTCAAGTATAGAACAATTTTTGATTTTAATTTTTTGTTATGAATTATTTAGTACATATAGGAATTGGCTTGATGATGCAAATTATTTTAAAGTTAATGATATTTATATTGCTTTAAGATTGCTTAGAAATGTATTGCTATATGCGGTTAGATACTATTTGTTTCGAAAAGGTATTTAGTTTGATTATAGAGATAATATTATAGACATGATAGATAGAGCTCAAAACTATGGCATACCAGCACCTATCACACCATTTATAGGGGAAAACGATTATATGTAAGTTCTTCATCTAAATAATGAAAAAAGAAAATATTATTTTGATAGTATAAGAAAAGTTTATACAGTGATTAGAAGAACTGTACTTTATATAGAACAAGAAACAAGACACAATATTTTATAGTAAACAAATATCAGAAATAATGGCGAAACGCTGAAATGAGTAAAGAGAAATAATTGTAGGAAAAGAAACAATGCTTTGATAATTTCTTTTATTTTTCGTCTAGTAAATGAATTTTCAAAAAATTCTAACGATGAAAAATAAAAAAAGTATCTAAAAAGGTATATTTTTCTCGTCTAGCAACAAAAAGAGACTCATCGAAAAAAGAAACTAAAGAAAACATGGCAAAACTATTTATTTTATACCTTTATATTTGTGTTATCCTTCGCATCTCCACCAAATGGTAATGAGACGAACACCAGTATTATAGGAAAATATACTATGTACCTGGTCACTTCGTTGATATAACACAAATGAGTGTCCGCAATAGAAAGAAGAAAGAGTAGCAAAACTACTTTTTTAAAACCAAGTTTTAAACATTGATTTATCACCCATATTTGTTGTATAATATAATCAAATTAAGTGGGTGATAAAATGCTAAATATAAATGAAATTGTAAAAGAGTGTCTATCATATGATAGCGAGAGAGAATGGTTCGAATTGAAGGAAAATTGGTTTGAAAAAGATCAATTAGGAGAATATATTTCTTCCCTTTCTAATAGTGCGGTAATACTTGGAAGACAATTTGCTTTTATGATATGGGGCGTTAATGATAAAAATCATTCTATTGTTGGCACATCTTTTAATTATAATCGTGATGATAATAATGAGCCCATCCAACATTATTTAGCAAGAAATCTTGATCCCAGTATTAATTTCTTTTTTAATGAAACCAAAATCGATGGTAAAAGAGTTGTTTTGCTTACTATTCCTGCTGCTAAAATTGTACCAACATCATATAAAAATATACGTTATATTAGAATTGGCTCTAGTAAAGAAAATATTAGAAAATATCCTGAAAGAGAAGCTTTTTTGTTTCAAACATTAACATTTGGTTTGACCACTATCAACAACAAGCAAAGTGAGTATCAAGATTTATCTTTTGAACAATTGAAAATGTATTATTCTTCTAAAAACATTAAATTAAATGAAGAAACATATAAAAAGAACCTTCATTTATTAACCGATGATAATAAATATAATATAATGGCTCAACTACTTTCGGATAACTCTCACGTGCCGATTAGGGTAGCGATTTTTGATGGTAAGACAAAGGCGTCTAAGCTATATTCTGTTAAGGAATTTGGATATAAATGTTTATTGTATTCTTTAAATGAAGTGTTGAATTACGGCGAAATCTTGAACATTCCTCAAGCAGATGAAAATGGGAGAATAATGGAAAGAAAAGAAATAATGCTTTTTGATTTTGATGCTTTTAGAGAAGCTGTTATAAATGCATTTTTACATAATAGTTGGATTGATTTGAATGAACCGATGATTACTATTTATTCTGATAGAATTGAAATTTTGTCTAGAGGTTCACTAGCACCTCTTCAAACTTTAAATGGTTTCTATGAAGGACATTCTATTCCAGTTAATGACAAATTATCTGAAATGTTTTTGCAATTACATATAAGTGAGAAAACTGGAAGAGGAGTTCCTACTATTATTTCTAAATATTCAAAAAATTCAATTTCTATAAATGATAATTCAATTATAGTTACTATACCATTTAATAGAATTAATGAAGTGGGTGATAAAGTGGGTGATAAAGTGGGTGATAAAGTGGGTGATAAAAAATTAACTTTGTCACAAATTAAGGTACTCGCTGAGATTAGAAATAACGCAAATGTTACAAAACCTCAATTGACAATTTTATGCAATTTGAGTAAGACATCAATCGATAATGCGATATCTAAATTAAAACAAGAAGGATATATTAAAAGAGTCGGATCAAATAAAACTGGATATTGGGAAGTTTTAAAATAGAGTTTGTCTCCAGTTTATTTAGGTCCATCAAAAGGTAAGGAGATGAACGCAAGTATAGGAATATACTATGTACCTGGTCACTTCGTTGTAAGGGCACAAATGAGTGTC
>CAVKEL010000004.1:0-14077 GCA_963655445.1 Acutalibacteraceae bacterium
GTCTTATAATGTCTAAAATAAGAATCATAAAAATGTAAACCATTCATGGAATAAATGGCGTTCAATGGTTCATATCTTAAAACTTTAGGTTCAATATCTTTAATATTTTCAACATATGGTGGATTTGAAATTAAAACATCTATTTTAATGTTATTTTCTTCAAGAGGCTGTAATCTACTTCCTTTCAATAAATTAATATCTAAGTTTAGTCTTTCCTTATTAATCTTGGCAACCATTAAAGGATCTTCATACTTGTCAGTCGCATAAATTGTAGAGTTTGGAAATTGTTCTTTCATATATAGTGCAATGCATCCACTACCAGTACAAATATCAGCAATTGAATTATGTTCAATTTTATATTTATTTATAAAATCTTTAGCAAACAAAACTAAACCTTCGGTCTCAGGTCTAGGAATTAAAACATTCCTATTTATAAAAATATCTAAATCGATAAAAGATGTCTTTCCAAGGATATATTGAATAGGTTCACCATCAAATAATTTATTCAAATTTCGTATATATAATGGCTTGTTTTTTATTTTTTCATCAAAATTAACAACTAAATCTGTATAACTTGAAAGATCATTTGCGTTAGCTAATAGCCTATAAATTTCAGTATCACTAATGTTAGTGTTTTTCCTTTTTTTAATTTGCTCTTTTGTTTCAAGAAAGACTTCTCTATTAGTTTCCATAAATTATTTTTGTCCTGCTAATTTTCGTTGTTGATCAGCATAAATTAAGGCATCAATTAATTCATCTAAGTCGCCTTCTATAATTCTATCGAGTTTTTGAACAGTAAAGCCAATTCTATGATCAGTAACTCTGTTTTGAGGATAGTTATATGTTCTAATTTTTTCATTTCTATCACCAGTACCAATCTTGCTTCTATACCCTGCTTCAGTTGCAGCCTTCTTTTCTTCTTCTAATTGAGAAAGTTTACTTGCAAGCATTTCCATACAAATTTCATGGTTTTGGATTTGTGATTTTTCAGTTTGACAAGAAACCACAACGCCTGTTGGAATGTGTGTAATTCTGACTGCAGATTCTGTTTTATTAACATTTTGACCGCCAGCACCACTAGATCTATATGTGTCAATTCTTAAATCTTCATTCCTAATTTCTACTTTCCCAAGCTCAACTTTTGGCATAACAACAACAGTTGCAGTTGAGGTGTGTATTCTTCCGCTTGCTTCAGTTTTAGGAACTCTTTGCACCCTATGAACACCACTTTCATATTTAAGTCTTGAGTAAGCATTTGGCCCGCTTACAACAAATTGAATATAAGAAAATCCGCCTGCTTCGCTAACAGAATCATCTATGACCTTTAATTTCCATCCTTGGCTATCACAATAATGACTATACATTCTAAAAAGATCTCCGGCAAAAATATTTGCTTCATCACCACCAACAGCACCTTTAACTTCGAAAATAATATCTTTACCATCATTAGGATCTTTTGGTAATAAAAGAATTTTCAAATCTTCGGTAATTTTCTCACATAATTCAGTATTGCTTTTTAATTCTTCTTTACCCATTTCACTTATTTCTGGGTCTTTATCATTTGACATTGCAAGAGCATCTTCTCTATTTTTATCTGCATACAAAAATTCGTTGAATTTTTCAACTATTGGTTCAAGTTCACTTCTTTCGATGTTTAATTCTCTAAATCTTCTATTATCCCTTGTTACTTCTTCTTTCATTAAAAGTTCGTCAATTTCATTTAAACGTTTTTCAGTAGCAACAAGACGTTCATACATGTTTTTTTCCATAAATATATACCCTCAAATCCATAAAATTATATCAAATTCATATTGCTATTTAAAGCAATCTAATTGTTTAATGGCTAATACCTTTATGATATAATCATAAACAAGGTAAAAATTATGTCATACAAAGCTTTATACAATAAATATCGTAGTCAAACATTCAACGAATTGGTTGGACAACAAGCAATTGTTCAAACTTTAAAAAACGCACTTGAAACTAATAAAATTTCGCATGCTTATTTGTTTAGTGGACCACGTGGAACAGGAAAAACTAGTGTAGCACGTTTATTTGCGAAAGCATTAAATTGTCAAGAAGGTGTTGGTCATCAATGCAATAAATGCGAAAACTGCGTGCAAATTAGCAATGGAGAACATCCAGATGTTATAGAAATCGATGCAGCAAGCAATTCAGGCGTACAAGAAGTAAGAAATTTAATAGAAAAAGTTAAATATGCACCAATCAAAGGGAAATACAAAGTCTATATCATAGATGAAGTTCATATGATGACAAGCAGCGCTTTTAATGCATTGCTTAAGACTTTAGAAGAACCACCAGAGTATGTAGTTTTTATATTGTGTACTACTGATCCATATAAATTATTGCCAACAATTATTTCAAGATGTCAAAGATTTGAATTTAAAAAAATTGACGATAATGATCTTAAAAAATTAATAGTTAGAGTTTTAACAAATGAAAATGTTAAAGCCGATATAGAAACTGTAAATTTAATTGTTGAGTTAGCAAATGGCGGAGCAAGAGACTCCCTTTCAATGCTTGATCAATTAATCGCCTACTCAGGAAATGAAATTAAATTAGATGATGTTCGTAGAGTTTTTGGACTTACAAGTATGGAAGAAAAATTAAGTCTTCTAAAAGTTATTTCAGAAAACGATACACTTCATTTGCTAACGATTTGTGATGAATTCTTTAAAAGAAATGTTGATATTTCACGTTTAACCGATGAATTGCTTGTAATTTTGAAAGATGCTCTTATTTATAGTAAAGTTCAATCTCCAAAATTATTAATCTTAATTAATGAAGATAAAGCAAAAGCAATTACTTCAATATTTAATGAAAGCCAGCTTTTCTCAATGATTGACTCATTACTTGCATGTCAAAATGAATTTAAAACAACATCAAACCCAGGATTTATTTTTCAAATATACTTACTAAAAATGATAGAGTGCACAAATGAACATCCTAAAAAAGAGGAACTTCATACATGCACTTCAACTGATGTTAAGCAAACTTCTTCATCTATGATTGCTAAAAAAGAAGAACCAATAATTAAAAAGCAAGAACCTAAAATAGATGAACAACCTCAAATGTCTATTGATGATTTAAAAACTTTAACTCCTATTTTCAGCAAGAAAGAAGAGCCTAAGAAAAAGGATGAAAAATCACCAATTGCAATAAGCGGAGAGTCTTACGAGATTGATAAGAACACTCTCATCAAAATCATGGTACTTGGCAACAAATCATTTAGAGAAGAAATTATGCAAAGATGGAATTACTTCGATTTGTTTAAAAATGATTCTGAACTCGGACCATTTGCTATGCTTTTGAAAGATGGCACACCTTATGTTGTTACGCCAGACATCATGATTATTAGATTTAATTTTGAAAGTGAAGCAACAAGATGTAATGTAAAAACTAATCAAGCAAACTTAGAAAAAGTGATGGAAAAAATTGTTGGAAAAAAGATATTTATTTATGGAATCAATAGAAAAGTTCTTAACGATTTAACACATGAATTTATCAATTTAAAACAAGTTAATAAATTGCCTAAACCAGAAGAAGTAGGCGAAATAAAAATAGAAAGATAGGAGATTAAATATGAATATGCAACAAATGGTTCAAGCCATGCAAAAAACACAAAGAGAATTTAATAAAGAATATGCAAAACTTGAAGCTAAAGAATTTAAAGCTACAGCTAACGGAGTTGTTGAAGTTGTAGTAATGGGAGATTTATCACTTAAGGCGGTAAACATTCTTGATGATTCAATTTTATCAAAAGAAAACAAAGACGAATTAAGCGATATGATTTGCTTGGCATATAAAAAATGCCAAGAAGAAATTCAAAAAGAAAGTGATGCAATTTCAAATAAATTTAAACAAGGCGCAGGAGGAATGATGTTCTAATGAAAGAACTTCATTCCTTAAACAAACTTATAGATGCATTAAAATCATTCCCTTCAATAGGAAGTAAAACAGCTGAAAGAATGGGCTATAACATACTTGATATGGATGAAGAAGAGGTTAAAAACTTAATCGATTCTATAAGTGAAGCAAAAAAAGAAATTCACCCATGCCCTATTTGCGGATTATTAACAGAAGATGATAAATGCTATGTATGCAAAG
Source organism: Acutalibacteraceae bacterium (assembly GCA_963655445.1). Taxonomy (GTDB): domain Bacteria; phylum Bacillota_I; class Bacilli_A; order RFN20; family CAG-826; genus Onthovivens. The sequence continues at coordinate 4,129 of CAVKEL010000004.1, forward strand.
ATCCAAATAGAAACCATTCTATTTGCATAGTTTTAGCATACCCAAAAGACGTTATTAATTTTGAAAAACTCAATAGCTATCATGGAGTTTATCATGTTCTTAATGGCGTAATTTCTTCTTTGCATGGAATTGGTCCTGACGATTTAAGAATTGAGGAACTAATTAATAGAATAAAAGAAGAAAATATAAAAGAAATCATCATTGCTACTAATCCAACATTAGAAGGTGAGACTACTGCATTATATTTAGCAAAAATTCTTGAAAATCTTGATGTTAAAGTTACAAGGCTTGCTTATGGTTTACCTGCCGGCGGTCAATTAGATTATGTTGATGAACTTACAATTGAAAAAGCACTTGATAATAGAACTGATTTAAAAAAGGAGGATAACTAAATGTTTATAACATTTGAAGGCGTTGAAGGATGCGGCAAATCCTCCATCTTAGCCAAAATTTATGAAGAACTCAAAAAAGAGGGCTACGATATTATTCAAACTCGTGAACCAGGTGGAGTTAAAATAGGCGAAGAAATTAGAAAAATTCTTCTCGATAAAGAAAATACAATGATGGATAAAAGAACAGAGGCTCTACTTTTTGCAGCCAGCAGAAGACAACATTTGATAGAAAAAGTTTGGCCTGCTCTTAAAGAAAATAAGATAGTCCTTTGCGACAGATTTATTGATTCTTCGCTTGCTTATCAAGGTGGAGGAGATGGAATTGGTGTTGAAGAGGTATTAAAAATAAATTTATTTGCTACTGAAAATACATTCCCTGATTTAACAATTTTATTTGATATTGATCCACGTCTTGGCTTAGCAAGAATTAATAAAAATGCAAATCGAGAAGTTAATAGACTTGATGTAAAAGAATTAGATTTCTATGACACCATTAGAAAGACTTTTTTAGAACTTGCAAAAGAATATAAAGAACGTTTTGTAGTTATTGATGCAAGTATGGATTTTGATGCAGTGTATCAAACAGTCTTAAAAATTATAAAAGAGAAAATAAAGTAATGAATTACATTGAATATTTAGAAAAAGAACAACCAACCGCTTATAAAATTTTCTATAATGCATTAAAAAACAATAAGGTTTTTCATGCATATCTTTTAAGTGGTCAAGCAGGAACTCCACTACTTGAAATTTCCAAATTTTTAGCTAAATCACTCATTTGCAAAAATAGAGATCCTTTCGCTTGCGATACATGTTCGGATTGTTTGCGTGTAGATAATGAAGTTTATGGCGATTTAATAATTATTGATGGAAAAAAGGAAACAATCAAAAAAGAATCTATACATAGAATCGAAGATGAATTTTCAAAAACTTCATTAGAAAAAGTTGGCATTAAAATTTACATTATTAATCTAATCGAAAATATGACATTAGACTCGGTCAGTGTTCTTTTGAAATTCTTAGAAGAACCAACAGAGAACACATATGCTTTTTTAACGACCGAAAATGAATTTAGAGTCTTACCTACGATACTTTCCAGAACACAAATTGTTCACTTTAATTCAGTTGATAAGAATACTTTAATCAAAAAGAGTATTGAAGAAGGCGTTTCAGAAAACGATGCTGAACTTCTTTCAAACTTTTTTAATGATTCATCGTCTATCAGGGAAGAAGCCTTATCTGAAGAATTTCAAGATATTAAAAAAATTACTTTAGATCTTTTCTCTTATATCAATAATGAAGATGAACTACGTTTCTATTTTGAAAACAATGTAACTAAAAATAAAGACATCAAACAAAATATTAGACTATTTTTTGATATTTTGATTTTTATTTTTAAAGAAGCTTACACTTATAAATTTGATAGAAAAACAGTTTTTAATTCTTTTGAAAAGATTTTTATAAATTTAAACAAGAAATATTCAAATTTAGATACAAAAATTATTCGTTTAATGGATTGCAGAAATGAATTAAATTATAATATCAATACTGATTTACTTTTAATAAATGTTTTAGATACAGTATTTTAAGAAAAGAAGGAAGAAATTTTATGGAATTAATATATATTACTGTTGCTTTTATGAACACAAGAAAAAGTTATTTCTTTTCTACAGTCGATCAAACTATTATACCAGGCGATAAAGTGTTGGTAGAAACTGTAGTCGGTAAAGAAATTGGGACTGTTTTAGCAACAAATATTGCTGTTAATAATAACGAGTTTACAAAAGAAATTAAACCAATTATTGCAAAAGCAACTCTTCAAGATTTAAAAATTGCAGAAGCAAATACAAAACTAGCTTTAAAAGCAAATAAGGTTTTTGAAAAAGCAGTACAAGAATTGAACTTAGATATGCGCTTAATTTCAAGTGAGTATACTTTTGATTGCACTAAAATATTATTTGTTTACGCAAGTGATGATAGAGTTGATTTTAGAGAATTATTAAAAGTTTTGGCTGCTGAGTTACGTTGCAGAATCGAGTTAAGACAAATAAATTCTCGTGAAAGAGCTCAACAAATCGGTGGAATTGGAGTTTGTGGATTGCAACTTTGCTGCACTACTTTTTTTAGAACATTTGATGGTATTTCATTAAATCGTGCTAAAAACCAAATGCTTGCTATTAATATTCCAAAATTAAGCGGTCAATGCGGAAAGCTTATGTGCTGCTTAAAATATGAGGATGATTTATATACAGAAGCAAAGCAAGGTTTCCCAAAACTTGGATCAAAAGTCAAACATGCGGGCAATGAATATAAACTCACTAGTTTTAATGTTTTAACTAAGATATGCAAAATAGAAAACGAAGAAGATGTTGAATTTGTTCATTTAAAGGAAATAAAAGAATTATAAAATGTTTGGTAATTTATATTTAGTTCCTTCTCCAATTGGAAATATTGATGATGTAACTCCTCGACAAAGAGATGTTCTTTCGAGTGTCGATTTTGTAGCATGTGAAGACACAAGAAACACCTTAAAATTGTTAAATATATTAAATATAAAAAAGAAATGCATTTCATGCCATGAACATAATGAAACTATTTCAAGCGAAAATATTATTAGCCAAATAAAAAACGGCAAAAATGTTGCATACTTAAGCGATGCTGGATATCCTTGTATAAGTGATCCTGGTTATATTCTTGCTAAAAAATGTATCGCAAACGACATTAATGTCATACCTATTTCAGGCGCTAGTGCTTTTTTAAATGGGCTAGTTGGAAGCGGATTAGAAACTGATCACTTTTTGTTTTATGGTTTTTTAAATAGTAACCATTCAATAAGAGTGAAAGAAATTTCTAAGTTAAATAGCCTTCCTTTCACAATCATTTTATATGAAGCGCCTCATAGATTAACCCAATGCATAAGTGATTTATATAGTGTCATGGGTGAAAAAAACATCTGTATATGTAGAGAACTCACGAAAATACATGAAGAATTTATTAGAACTTCACTAAAAACTTTTTTAGATAATCCAATTGAATTTAAAGGCGAAATAGTTTTAGTTTTAGAAGGAAACAAAGAAGAAAAACAAGGTTACGACGAAAAAGAAATTATTAATAAAGTCGAAGAATTAGTTAAAAATGGTTTAACAAAAAAAGACGCCATTATTAGCGTCTCAATTTTACTTAATATACCTAAAAATATAGTTAAAAAATTAGTTATGTAGTTATTCTTCTTTTGTTTCTTGAAATAGACCAACCGAATCACTAACAGGAAGAGCAAAAGCAATCCCTTGTCCTTTTGTATTTAAACCACACTCTTTTCCAATTGCAGTTAAAATATTTTCTTTTTCTTCTTCTTTAACTAAAATAAGAACCATTTCTTTATCTGGTTTAATAATTACACCATAAAATTTTTCGATTTCATCATTTCCTGTTCCACGAGCACCAATAACAGTACCGCCTCTTGCACCATTATTTCTTGCGGCACCCATAACAAGATCACTATAACCTTTATCAACTATACAACAAATTAATACATATTTTTCCATAACTATTGTCTCCTATTTTGTCTTGTATTACTAACAAACTTATAAGCAAAAACACTTACCATTGAATCAACTGGAACAGCAAAGGCAATTCCTTTTGCAGCACTTGAAACCTTAAATCTCTCTTTACATACATCTAGATATTTGTCGATTTCATCAGCCCTAACCAAGCACATTACTACATCTTTTTTGTCTTCACCTATACCTAATATATGTTTTAGATCATCGGTTGCAGTTCCTTTTCCATAACTCAAAAATGAACAACTAACACCAAGCTCTTCAAATCGGTTAATATAATAATCACCTTGATATTGATTAACAATTACAAATAAACATTTAAGAGGTTTTACAACAAATTCTTGATCATAAGCTTTAGTATTTGTTGTTGCTTGTTCTTTTTTATTAATTATTTTGTTTTTAATAGCATTATTCTTCATTCTCTACCTCCATACTAAAATGTATAACTTGTAAATCGTCTTCTGAAAGTATTTTCTTTCTTGCTTTTTTGTAAATCATATTTGTTCTTATTACTGCATATAAGCCCATAAATTCGACCATAACAACAGGCATAACAGCAATCATCCCAATAACACCAAATCCACTACTATCATTTTCGATTTGACTTGCAACACCTAAGACAAAAGGTAAAACAAATGAAGAGGCCATAAGTCCGCTAGCAACTTGACCAGCATCAAATGCAATTGCTGTGAAAATATCTGGAATAATCCAAGATAGTAAGAAAATAAATAAATATAAAGGAATAACTAAATAAAGTAAATTAATTGAATAAATAACTCTAACAATTGAGAGAACAATTGCGCTTGAAACACCAATTGCCAAAGCAATTAACATTTTCTTTTTTGAAATAACACCATTTGAAATATCTTCAACTTGAGTTGAAAGAATTTGGACGCCTGGTTCAGCCATAACTATAGCTAAGCCAAATAAAACTGCTAAGATAAGCAAAATTGGAATGTCATTAGGATTTTTTCCTAAGCCAACACCTAAGTTATTACTGACAGATATAAATCCATAATTTGCAGCAGTTAAGAAAATAACAAGTCCAACATAAGCAAAAGCATATCCAACTAAAATCTTTAATAATTCATTCTTTGGAAGCTTAATTGCAATCGCTTGATAAATCATAAAGAATACAATAATAGGGAAGAATGCAATGCTTACTGATGATAAAGAATTAACAAGTGCATTTAATAAAGCACTCATCGAAATATCACTCGAAAAGGTTGGAGCGGTAATTGATGGTTTTAATAAAAGACCTAAAAGCATAACACTAACAACAGGTCCCATTGAACACATTGCAGTAATACCAAATGAATCACTTGATGAATCTTTGCTACTACGCACGCCTGCAATTCCTACGCCAAACGCAATGAAAAATGGAACAGTGATAGGTCCAGTGACAACTGCACCACTATCAAATGAAAGATCAATGATTGCTCCATCTTTATCTCCAAATAATGCAGCTATTCCAAAAACAATAAGATAGAAAAACATATACCACATCTTAAGTGGTTTTTGGAAAACGATTCTAACAAAACCTAAAATAAAAAATACTCCGCATCCAATTCCTACACATAATTTGAAAACGAAAGGATTAATTGCTGATTCAGGAATATAAGTTGCAAGAACACTAACATCTGGTTCAGCAATTGCAATTAAAGTTCCTAAAAGCAACATTAAAACAAAGACTAAAATTATATTTTTTTGTTTTGCAAAACTAGCGCCTAGATATTTACCAGTTTCACCAAGAGCATTATCGGCTCCAAGACTAAAAAGTCCCATCCCAAGCATCAAACCTAGAGATGAAAGAAGAAAAACAACAAAAATATCTGTTGTTAAAAAATCATCATCAAAATGATGAGTAAATAATTGAACAAAATATAAAACGCTAACTATAAGCACAATTGGTGCTACTGCAATAAATGCATCTAGAAATTTTCTAAGTAAAGATTTAATCATTGTACTACTCCATTAATTTTAAAAATTCTTTAGGGGTTGGTGCATCGAACTTATAAATTTTCCCTGTAATTGGGTGCTTAAATGAGAGTTCGTATGCGTGTAAACATAACCGATTAATCGGGTTTTCTGGTTCGCCATATTTGTCATCCCCTAAAACATAATGACCTAGGCTTCCAAGAGTTACACGTATTTGATTTTTTCTACCAGTAGAAATTGTAACATCTAATAAACTATATTTTTTATTTTCTTTTAAAACTTTATATGATGTGATGGCTCTGTACGAACCAGCTCCTCCATGAGGAACAACATACATCATATCTAACTTGTTTTTTCTTAAATAATTAACAATTGTTTTTTCTTTTTCTTCCATTTGCCCTTCAACAATTGCAAAATAACCTCTTTTAATTACTAAATTGTTCCAATCATCCATTAAAAGGTCTCTAATTTTCTCGTTTTTGCAAAACATTAAAACACCACTAGTTTCTTTATCTATTCTATGAACTAAATAAATTCTATTATGTTTATCAAAAGATTGGACATAATCCATAACCATACGAATAGCAGTACTATTTTTTTCTGTATCACTTGGATTTGTTAATAATCCATATGGTTTATTAATAACTAAAAACTCATCATCTTCATAAATTATCGGGATATTTTTTCTAGATTTTGTTCTAATAGGATTTTTAGAAATTATTAAAATATCCCCTTTCGAAAGTTCAAAATCAAATTGAGAAACTGGTGCTCCTTCAATTGAAATTACATGATGTGACAATAATGCTTTTGCATTTGTTCTAGAAAAATGTAAATCATTAATTAAATATTCTAATAAAGTGGAATTTCTTTTAACAACATATTCTTTATAATCAATTCTTTTAGATTTTCTAGAATTTATATTCTCTTCTTCTTTAAAATTATTTTTTGAATTCTTTTTATTCTCTTTTTTTGTATGTTTAAAAGACTTATGTTGTCTTCTGTTTTCTTCTTTAACTCTCTTCCTTATGTTCTCTTTATAATTCTTGTTCATTTTTTATAGCCGCTTTTATAAATCCTAAGAACAATGGGTTTGGATCAAGTGGTCTTGATGTAAACTCGGGGTGGAATTGCGATGCAATAAAGAATGGATGATCTTTTAATTCTATAATTTCACAAAGTCCTGTTTGAGGATTTATACCACTAAATATTACACCATTATCTTTAAAGTTTTCTATATAAAAATTGTTGAATTCGTATCTGTGTCTGTGTCTTTCTCTAATCTTAGTAGAATTGTATAATTTCGCAGCCTGTGAACCGTTTAAAAGGTCGCAATCATATTCACCTAAACGCATTGTTCCACCAAGATTAATACCCTTATATTGGTTTGGCAAATAATCAATTATTTTATAATCAGTTTTTGGATTAAATTCTGTAGAATCCGCTCCTTCAAATCCTAAAACATCACGAGCAATTTCAATTAAAGCAATTTGCATACCAAGGCAAATTCCTAAATATGGTATTTTATTTTCTCTTGCATATTTAGCGCTGATAATCATTCCTTCGATGCCATTATTACCAAAACCACCTGGAACAATAATTCCATCAGTATCTTTTAATAATTCATGAACGTTGTCATGGGTGATTTTTTTGCTATCCACCCAATTAATATTAATATTTTTATTGCAAGCATATCCTGCATGTCTTAAAGCCTCAACTACAGAAATATAGGCATCATGTAATTGAGTATATTTACCAACTAAAGCAATATTTATGGATTCAGAAATATGTTGAACTTTATGAACAAATTTTCTCCAATCGTCCATATCTGCAACAGGAGCGCAATCAAGTTTTAAGTGTTCAACAATTAAATCATCTAAATGTTGTTTTTCTAAATTTAAAGGGACTTCGTAAATATATTTGCAATCTTTAACATTAATAACTGCGTTATCATTAACGTTGCAAAATAATGCAACTTTTTGAATAGTTTCTTTATCTAGATTTTCAGAAGTTCTTAATAAAATTGCATCTGGATTAATTCCAAGACCAGTCAATTCTTTGACACTATGTTGTGTTGGCTTTGTTTTTGGTTCTAATGAAGTATATAAATATGGAACTAAAGTATTGTGCATATAAAAAGTGTTTTCATAGCCAAGCTCTCGTCTCATTTGTCTAATAGCTTCTAAGAATGGGAGTGACTCAATATCGCCTACAGTCCCACCTATTTCACATATGCATACATCTGTGTCAGGTTTGGCATCAAATGCTTTTATGATTCTATCTTTAATTTCATTTGTAATATGAGGAATAATTTGTATAGTTTTCCCAAGATATTGGCCTTTTCTTTCTTTTTCAATAACGGCACTATAAATCTTTCCGCTTGTTACACTAGATTCTTTCGTTAATGAACTATTAATCATTCTTTCATAGTGACCTAAATCTAAATCGGTTTCTGCACCATCTTTAGTAACAAAAACTTCACCATGTTGTAATGGTGACATTGTTCCTGGATCAACATTTAGATAAGGATCTAATTTAATTGAAAATATATTTAAACCTCTTCTTTTAAGAAGTCGGCCAATGCTTGCAGCACTTACGCCTTTTCCAAGGCCACTAACCACTCCTCCAGTAACAAATATGAATTTTCTTTTCTTTTTATTAACTTCTTCCATATACAAAAACCTACAAATTCCCTTCTTATTATTCTTATTTTTTTGGGGTGCCCTTATAATCATATAATAAAAATGCGATTTTATGAAATTGAAAATCGCATTTTAAATAATTTTTTTAATACTTACTTATTAATAAATGCAAGTGTTGCAGCGCCAATAATTCCTGCGTCATTTTTAAGTTCAGCGATTAAAACTTCTACCCTAGGAGTCTCTTTATATCCATAATCTCTATCTTCTAAATATTTTTGGACTTTATCTTTTAAATATTCTTTTTGATTACTAATACCCCCACCCAAAACAATAACTTGTGGTCTAAAAATATTACAAATATTTAACATACCTTCGCCTAAATATTTAATATATAAATCAACTACTTTATTGGCAGTTTTATCGCCTTTTTTAGCACATTCAAAACTTGTTAAACCATTAACGTTTTCTATTTTATTATCACAATAATCCCACATTAATGAACTTTTATCTTTCTCCATATATTCTCTTGTATAACGGAGTAATGCACTAGCACTTGCATAAGCTTCAAAACATCCATGTCTTCCACATCCACATTCTTCGCCATCAACAACAATAACTTGGTGACCAATCTCTGCGCCTTTTCCTTCATAACCTTCAAAAAGTTTATTATCAATGACAATTCCGCCACCAATTCCAGTTCCTAATGTAAGCATAACAACGTCATTATACCCTCTTGCAACACCCCATCTCTGTTCAGCCAAAGTTGCTACATTAGCATCGTTACTAACAAAAATTGGTAAATTCAATTCTTTTAAATAATCTTTTAACGGAACATTATATAGATTTAAATTACATGCATAATCGATAGTTCCAAGTTTATTATTTACGACTCCTGGAATCCCAAAACCAATTCCACCAATAGAATAGTTATTTTTATTTGCATAATCCAAAAGATTTAAAAGTAGACTTTTAATATCTTTTAAAAATGGTTCGGCACCATTCTTTGAATTCGTTTTCACACTACTTTTTTCAATAATTTTTCCATTTAAGTCAACAATTCCGGCCTTAATTGACATGCCGCCAATATCCACTCCAATATACGCTTGTTCCATAAATTAACCAGTCCTTTTAATTCTTTTCTTTTAATATATTTATTTTAATTTTTTTATATAAATTTTACTATGTTCAAGTATGCACTTTTTCAAAAAACACTATCGGTAATTGGCTGAATTTTGTTTTTTGTCATTTTCAAGGTTCTTTCTAATTTTGGAAATTGAAAAAAATCCAAGAACATAAAAAATTGAACAAATAATACTAATAAAAAAGTTACACCAATTAAACCAATCTAAAGAGTTTAAATTACCACCTTTAGTAACGCCATAAATTAGGATCCCAAAAATTGCAATATTTGCAACAGCAAAGA
>CAVKEL010000004.1:14087-15887 GCA_963655445.1 Acutalibacteraceae bacterium
ATTGAAAATACTAAGGTAAAAATTTTAATAAATTCACCTTCGTTTTTTATATACAAAATTGCTGCTGAGCAACATAAAACTTCAATAATAGCTGCAACAAGAGTAAAAACTCCACCAAATAATTCTGCTTCAGCAAGTTTTCCTGATGAAAAAATAACTGATTGATAAATAATTCCAATTACACCCCAAACCATTAATATTGCTGAACTTACTAATAAAAATATTTTAGCTAATTTATCATTTCTCATTTGAATTTTTCCTTTCTTTGATAATTTTTAAAACTTTTTCGTATTCTTTCTCATCTAATTTAAAATATTTTAAATAAATAAATAAAACAAGCCACATAAATATCATAGGAATTAAATAAACTAATACCTTATAAATCATTAATTTTGGATCAAAATCAGAACTTGAAATGGTTTGAGTAATTAATTTATTTACATTGCCAACTACATCATATGAACTGTCAACAATACCTTTTGCTTCTTCATTTCCTATGGATTGGTTTAAGCCAAACAAACCACTAATAACTAAAAAAATATAAAATAAAACAGTTTGTATCCCTCCGCTGAATTTACCAAAAACTTCTCTTATAGCGTTATAGTCTTTGTCTCTTCTTTCTCCGCAAATATATTCGTTATATTCAATAGACAAATTATTGACCATTAGCACAACCGAATTAACTTGCCCTTGGAACAATAATAATATAAAAATGCCAACAAATAAAAGATAGACATTAGCTCTCATACTAAATAAAAAATAAATCAACAAATACATAATTGTCATTCCAATTGTTGAAACAATCATAATTTGTTTCCTGGTATATTTTTTATGAATTAATGGGTACAAAAGTTGCGATAATGTGCTTGAAAGACCGTACGTGATTGAAAAAATAAAATAAACTCCTAAGAAACCACCACAACTCATTAAACTCCCATAAATGGGTTCATTACCATAACCATAAGCATAATTAAATAGATTCACGCTTGTTCCCATTAAAATAAATTGACCTGCAAAAAAACAAGTAAACATTATAAGTGCACTTCTTGCATATTTGTTATTCTTAATTATTTTAAAGCAATCAGAATATCGACTTTCATATTCTATTTCCATTGGTTTTTCTTTCATAACCAAAATTAAAATTAAGGATGACAAAACAAATAAGATTGCAATTATAAAAGCTATCATTTTTATAACAAATGAGGCATGACCGCCACTTATTGCAGGCGTGATACTTACTAGTGCATATGTTCCAACAGCAATACAACCACTGCTAATTGCAGCAAATTTTGTTCTGGTTTTTTCTATACTTGTCATTGTTGTAAAAAATCCCCAATATGCCATGTCATTCCAAGAGAAAAACATTTCAAAAAGTAAATATTCAATTAAAAAAGAAATTACAAACCACCAACCACTCAAATTGTTTAAAAACATCATCATAAAGAAAACCATGCTCATCAAACTTCCATAAAAAATCCAAGGTCTAAAATTCCCAGAAATTAATTCTGGTTTCATTATATTTGATAGATAACTCATTAAGGGAATAGCAAAAAATAAAACAACAGTTTTTATTAAAATTAAACCGACCGTTATAGCTAAAAAATACAAATTATAATTAGGATCTAAAGGTAAATTAGTACCATATTGGATAAATAAAAGTAAAAATAAAGAAATAAACTGAAAAATAGTGTCTTTAAAAGCCCCAACAATACAAAAAGTAATCCAAGTTGATTTTGGCGCAGTCTCTCCATTAAAAGTTTTGTTTTTTATAATGCTTAACACAAAAATATTATATAAAAA
>CAVKEL010000005.1:0-11937 GCA_963655445.1 Acutalibacteraceae bacterium
ATTAAAAAGTATCCCTCTAGAAATGGCTTCACCATTTATTGCAGGAGGAGTCTCTAATTTAATTTATTCAATGATGGAACATGATAAACGATACTCAAAAGAAGATATTTATAATTATCTTGTAAAACTTTCGCAAATTGATTTTCAAAATGCCAAAACAATATAGATTTTGGCATTTTTTTCTATAAAAGTGTGGTTTAACCAACACTTCCATCCATATCCATTTTAATTAATTGATTAAGTTCAACTGCATATTCCATTGGAAGTTCCCTTGAAAATGGTTCAATAAATCCCATAACCATCATCTGAGTTGCATCCTTTTTAGATATGCCTCTACTCATCAAATAAAATAATTTATCCTCATCAATTTTTGAAACAGTAGCTTCATGTTCCAAAAACGATTGATTATTTAAACATTCATTCTTTGGAATTGTATCTGATTTAGATTTATCATCTAAAATTAACGTATCGCATTGAACATGTGCCCTTGATCCAGTTGCTGAAGGCATAATTCTACAAGTTCCACGATAATTACTTACCCCACCATTTCTTACGATACTCTTCGATATAATTTCACTTGTGGTGTTTTTAGCAAAGTGAATCATACGAGCACCAGCATCTTGATATTGTCCTTTGCTTGCAACAGCAATGGAAATACAAACACCTTTTGCACCTTCTCCTTTTAAAACGCATGCAGGATATTTCATATTAACTTGAGAACCAATATTTCCATCAATCCATTCCATACGTGCATTTTCATAGCATACAGCACGCTTTGTAACTAAATTAACAATATTGTTAGACCAGTTTTGAATAGTTGAATATCTGCATTTTGCACCTTTTAAAATAACAATTTCAACAACTGCGGCATGTAAACTATCTTTTGAATAAATTGGTGCGGTGCAACCTTCAACATAATGAACATCAGCACCTTCATCAACAACAATTAATGTTCTTTCAAATTGACCAGTTTTTTCATTATTAATTCTAAAATACGATTGCAAAGGTTTCTCAAGTTTTACACCTTTTGGAACATAAATAAAACTTCCGCCACTCCAAACAGCGCCATTTAATGCACTAAATTTGTTATCATTTACAGGAACAACCGTCCCAAAATATTTTTTAAATAATTCAGGGTATTGTTGCAATGCTGCATCCGTGGATAAAAAAATAACACCCTTTTCTTCAACTTCTTTTAGCATGTTGTGGTAAATCATTTCTGATTCATATTGCGTTGCAGCACCAGCCAAATATTTTCTTTCAGCTTCAGGAATACCTAATTTTTCAAAAGTATTTTTGATAGTTTCAGGAACTTTATCCCAACTATCTTCTTCCTTTCCATAACGAGTAAAATATGTATATGAATCAAAATCTAAATTTGAAAGATCTGGTCCGAAAGAAGGCATTGGTAATTCTTTAAATTTTTTATAAGCTTCAAGTCTAAAATTTAACATCCATTCTGGTTCGTTTTTCATCTTTGAAATTAAACGAATTTTTTCTTCGTTTAATCCTAAACCAGTATTGAAAATAGATGTATCTTCGTCTTTGAAACCATATTTATAGTCTTCGTTTAATTCGATATCATTTTTCTTCATGGTGGCAATCTTCCTCCATAATTTTTTCAAGACCATTCCAACCTATGGTTGCACATTTGATTCTTGCTGCTTGTTTTGATGTATTCACAAAAACAAGGGCTTCTTCTAAAACAGAATCATCATATGGTTTTTCATAAATCATATTTGTATATTGAGTAAAAATATATTTAGCTTCTTCAAGCGATTTATTCATAACTAAATCACACATGATGTCTGTTGATGCTGTTGAAATTGTACAAGCAACACCATCAAACATTGCATCAATAATCTTGTTATTTTCTACCTTAAGATAAACGGTTATATCATCGATACAACTAGTTGAATCCATACGAACTTTAAAATATCCAGTTTCATCTGCTGGTTTTTTCTTATGTTGAGGATTTGAATAATGATCCATGATGATTTCTCTCATCATTTCAGGACTAAAAGTAAGCATCTAAGATATTTCCTCCTGTTTTCAAAGCTTCATAAAGTTGATCTATGTCTTCTTTATTATTGTAAAAATAAAGCGAAACACGAACTGTCCCAACAGCGTGCAAAAAATCTAACAATAATTTTGCACAATGTTGCCCACTTCTAACACAAATTCCTTTGCTATTTAAATAAGTTGCTTCATCTTGTGGAAACACATCCTTAACATTTAAAGTTATAATTCCAGTATCAGCAGTTTCATTATAAATAATGATGTTATCTAATGTTTTTAATTTTGAGATAGCATAATTTCTTAATTCTAATTCATATTTTTCAATATTTTCCATGCCAATTGAGTTTAAATAATCAATTGCAGCACCAAGTCCATAAATACCTGCTAAATTTTGAGTTCCAGCTTCAAATTTCAATGGGGGTTCTAATAGAGAAACATTACCGCATAAATCAAATCGAATATTGTCGCCTCCGCCAACCATTAACGCATCCATCTTACAAAGTAAGTCGAATTTCCCATAAATTACACCGGTTCCAGTTGGACCGCACATTTTGTGTCCGCTAAAGATTAAAAAATCACAATCTAAATCTTTAACATCAACTTTCATATGAGGAACTGACTGAGCACCATCAACAACCAAAATAATTCCATATTTATGGCATATTTTCGCAATTTCTTTAATATCTACAACATATCCTAAAACATTTGTTACTTGAGCAACAGAAACAATCTTAGTATTTGGAGTAATTGTTTTTTCTAAAGCTTCAGGAGTTAATCTTCCTTCTTTTGTTAATGGGATATAATTAATTTTACAACCAGTTAAATCTTTAATTTTAAACCAAGGTAAAACATTGCTTGCATGTTCAGCCTCCGTTAATAAAATTTCATCATTTTCTTTTAAATATTTAAAACCATATCCAAATGCAATTAAATTTAATGACATAGATGCGCCAGAAGTAAAAACTATTTCTTCTTTATTTGCATTTAAAAATTTTGCAACTTTTTCACGCACACTATCCACTGTTTCATCAACTGAATATGCTAAATCATAGTCACCTCTATGAGCATTTGCACACTCTTTTTCATAATATTTGCTACATGCATCAATAACACATTGAGGTTTAAAACTCGTTGCAGCATTATCAAGATAAACGAAACGATTATTTTGCATCTTTTCGTTATTTTTAAACATAGGAAAATCTTGCCTAATCTTTTCTACATCAAACATATTAAAAATTCTCCTTAATATATGATTCAATCAATCCTTTTCCATTTTCATCAAAATAATTTTCGATAGGAATTAAATAGCCTAAAGTAATTAATCTTCTAGCTTCATCTTCACTTAAACCGCGAGTCTTTAAATAGAAAACATGGTCTTCATTTAGTGAACCGATAGCACAAGCATGATTTGCAATAATATCATCACAATCAATCTTTAAAGTTGGACTTGCTTTTGCTTTACTTTCTTTATCAAAAAGTATTACTTTTACCATTTGATTTGCAGAAGATTTGATACTATTTTTTTCTATATGACTTATGCCTTTTGCATCAACTTCACCATTATTTAAGGCAACTCCATATCCTTCAAAATTACTACTTGTTTTGACCCCTAAATGGTTAAAACCAACGTTATATAATTTTTTAATATTTTTTGTCGCAATAGATGAAAATTTAAACTCACTTTTTGCATTATCACCAAGCAAAATTACATTTGAATTTAATGATGTATTTACATTTGATAAATCTGCAAAATATATATTAAAAACTCCATTATTTTTAACATCCCCATGGATATCAAAATTACTTTCTTTTTTGTCGCTAATTAAATACAAATTCACTTGTGAACCTTCATTCACATGGAAAATGATATGGTTTTTGAGATCGTGTTCATATATGAACACATCAAGTTTCACGTTTGGAATGGCTGAAAAAGTAACTGTTTCACTAACACCTTTTAATGATAATTCTAATTTCGCGGAATCTTCAAAAACCATATCAAATCCCGCCTCAATTATCAAATTTCTACTTATTTTCATTCTTCATTAATTCCTTAGTGGCGCATGCACCAATTGAAACTTTATTCATTGTTTTATCTTCTTTTGCAATCTCAATTCCAAGCTCACTCTTAATCCATTCATACCCTTCTTGATCAATACGTTTAAATATTTCTGGACCACCTTCAACAGCAATTCTTCCATTAATCATAACTGCTGTTTTATTAGGTTGAATTAAATCAAAAAGTCTAGCATAGTGGGAGATAACTATGAATGTAGATCCTTTTTCTTTTTGCTTATTTATAACTTCACTGATGATATTTATTGCATCAACATCGAGTCCACTATCAATTTCATCAAGCATAACAAATTCAGGATTTAATAAAATCATTTGGAGAATTTCATTTCTCTTTTTCTCTCCCCCACTAAATCCATCATTTAAACTTCTATTCACCATATCCATTGGTAATTTAACTTCTTTCGAAGCTGTTTCTAATGCTTTATAGAATTTATAAAGTGTTACATGTTCACTACTTCTTGCATTTATCATTGATTTATAAAAATCTGCACTAATAACACCGGGAATTTCAAATGGATTTTGAAATCCTAAAAATATTCCTGTTTTGCTTCTTTCATCAACAGTCATTTTTAAAACGTCTTTGCCATCAAAAGTAATTGAACCTTTTGTAATCTCATAATGAGGGTTACCCATTATGGCTGCTAAAAGCGTTGATTTACCATGTCCATTAGGACCAAGTAATGCTAAAAATTCACCTTTTTTAATTGTTAAGTTTACACCTTTTAGAATTTCTTTACCTTCTACACTAACATGTAAATCTTTTATCACTAATTCGTTCATAGAAATCTACCTCAAATCCTTGTGTATTTTATATCAAAATAGTAGCAATGACAAATAAAACGATTATTTTATATTTATACTAAAGTATAAGTTTTGATTTTTACGATGATTTTTTATTGTTTTAAAAGCGATATAAGTATAAAATGTGAATTGCTATTTTATAGTAGTATTATTTTAAAGATGGAGGATTACTCATGAAGAAAAGCAAAAAGATTCTAGTACTTGCAGCTGCTACTGTGAGTTTGCTTTCTTTAGCGGGTTGTAACGAAGTTACTGAAAAAGGTAATGTTATTATTACTTTTAAAGACACAAATGGTAAACAAACCACATACACCGCTGATGAATTATTCAAAAATTATACAGAATCTGATCAAGATAGCACCGAAAAATACTATAACGCAATTTACAACGTAATGGTCAGACAATGGTTTACACTAGAAGAAAATAAAACTCTCAAAGATGAATGCGATAAACAAGCTCAAATTAATCTTGATAGTTTAAAATCAAAGGCATCAACAAATGCCACTGACAACAGCACTTCTTATGATGAAGAATGGGAGAATATTTTAGATTCCGAATTATCAGATATTGCTGAATCCAAAAGAAACGAAGAAGAATTAGTTCTTAAATTGCAGTTAAGCGAATACAAAACTAAACTTGAAGACACTTACTACGATACTTTCAAAACTTGGAAGAAAGACACTACAACTGATGCAAGCGAAGAAGAAGCTAATAACTTATTCTGGGGTGAAAAAGGTTACCTCAAAGAAAGACTTCCATATCACGTTAAACACATTTTAATTAATGTTGAAGCATCAAGTGGTGCTTATTACAACGGGCAAATCTCAAGTGATAATGTTCGTAATTTATATTTAGCAGTTAGTGAATTAGCAAACGGAACAAATTTTGGACAAATTGCTGAAGATCTTTCAGAAGATTCAGGATCTGCTTCTAAATTTGGTGATTTAGGTATTATGGATACCTCAACAAGCTATGTTAACGAATTTAAACTTGGTGTTTATGCATACGATACCTATTTCAATACTGGAGAAGAGGTAAATTCATCATTATCATCAAATAGCAATCCATTCAATATTCCTGAGGAAGATGCAACTTATGTCAAATCACTTGGCATTGCTTCAATTCCATATGGTGCATTAATTAAAATGAATGAATTAAAAGATGTCACAACTGATGATAGCAATAAAATCGTTAATGATGGTGATGCAACATATTATCCAAGAAATATTTTATTCAATAAGTATTTCAATAATCACAATCTTGCTTTCATCACTCCTGATGATTTAGCAGATGCTGATGCAAATCTTAAACTTGAAGATTCTGATGATCTTTTAAATAAACACTATACCGATTTAGATGAATATGGAAAATGGACAAATGGTGCTTCAAATTCCACTTATGCATCAATGAAAGGTTTTAAAGATGTTACTTTAAAGAACTATGATGAAGAAGGAAATTATACTGGTACAGTAACAAGAAAGATTCTTTGTGATAACGACGGAAATCCAATTCTTGTTGTCAGAGCTGGAACATCAAGTTATCAAGGAATTCACTTCATTGTTGTTAATAGAAGTGCTCTTGAAGAAAACAAAGTTGTTACAAATAATGGTGAAACTTACAATGTTCCACTTAATGAATATTACGCAAATGAAAATCCATTAACCAATTCAAATGGTGTTAATCCAGATTTCCCACAAACTGCAAGTGGCAAACAGAAATTAACATATATGAATAGTTATTCCATGACTTATGATGATTACAATTCAAGAGCCGATGAAGTTAAATCAAAAGTTAAAGGATTCGATTCAAACTACGAAATGCGTATTTATACATGGTTAGTTGATAAACTTAACATTCAATTTAATACTATTTCTGGAGTAAATATCGGAGATAGAATTACAAATTATATTGACCAAAAGAGAAAATCTAGTGAATATAGTTTACTTGATACAAACAATCAAACTTGGGATAGTTTCATTGAACAACTTGAAGTTCAACAATCTCAAAGAAAAACAAAGTTAATTCCGGAAACTTGTGCATTACACTTCAAAGAAGGATTCAAAGATAATGCAAATGCTACTGTTAAGGAGGCTTGCTACCATGAAAAATAAAAAGATTTTTACTTTATTTGCTTTAGCTAGTGCTTTACTCCTTACTTCATGTAATGATGATGCAATTTATTCACGTCCAACTGATGCAACTAAAGATCAAACTTTAATTAACAACACAACTGTTGCTCATAACACTGTCGAGTGGTTATATGATACTTTACACGATTCATCTTCATCTTCAGAAGAAGTCCAAAAGGCTGTCTTCCAAGTTTTAGAAGAAGGTATATTTGGCGCTTATTCAGTTAATACTAGTGGCGAAGTTGTCATTGAAAATTATGATGGTGCAAGTGACTCAGCAAAACTTGAATTCATTAAATCTCATAAAGCTTATTGGGACAAAGCAAAACAATCTGATAGCAATAAATATGATTATGTTGAACCAACAAGTTTAACAGATACTATTCAAGCTCGTGTTGAACTCTTCAAATCAATGGTCAAAAAACAAGTAGTTACTACAATTTTTGATAAAGCAAATGTCGATTCAAATAAATATAGAAATTACTATTATGAAAGCAAATTTGCTCGCTCATTAGCTGGTGAACTTTATAAGATTAATGGTGTCACAAATATTTATGATGCAACCTATGATTCTGCTTCTTCAACTGTTTTCACTAATAAAGTACTTATCGACAATAGCATTACTAAAGAAGATATCACAACTATTATAGGAACTAACAATTCATATGGTAGACCTGTTTTACATTTAGGTTTATATAGTGAATATATCAATAAAGAAGTTATTCCAACAGTAATGCAAAATTTACTCATTGAACAATATGTTTATGATAATCAATATACAACCATTAGTAGAACTCAATCACGTAAAGTTAAATTCATTTCAATTTCAACTGAAACTAAAAACGTTAGTGATGCTCGTAGATTAATCAATACATTCGTTGAAGATTACATTAATAATTCTAAAAAGGATGAAGAAATTGATTATGATATATTAGCAAATGCTTGGAAAGGTGTTTACGAAGATTTATTCAATGATGCCGGAAACCCAATCAACGAATCTGGAAAACTTCTTGTTGATAGCGGATTTACTCTTGGAACTCCAACTAAAGATGGAACTGAAATTAAAAAGTTTGCTGATGGAAAAGAACATCCATATTATAAAAATACAAAATATGGAGATTTAATTGAAGATTTTGCAAAAATTACTTTAAATCCATTAACTACAGATAGTTCAACTGAATCAACATTTACATCAAGTGGAAGTTATTCAATTGATACTGGTCTTCAAATCAAAACTGATGACATAAGAATTACTGATTACACTACAAGTGATTGGGGAACTAAAGATAGTGGTTTCTCATCATTACCAAGTGATGTTAAGAATAGATTATTTGATTATACAGTTATGACTGATTTCAATAGTCCTACAAACATTGATACAACTTCATATTTAAAAGAAATCAATGGTCACTATTTCTTAAAACGTAGTATTTCTCAAACTGATGATGCAACAGATTCAATTGTTATCAAAGATAGTTCAACCTTCTACATTGTTGAAGTTTTAGAAGCTCCATCACAAGCTAAATTAACAATTGGTGGTGAAAATGCTTATGAAAACACTGCAGCAAGCGGTTTAAAACAAGAAGAAATAAGTAGAACAATTGGTTACACCATTGGTAGCGGCTCAACATATAAAACCACCGCTTTCACTCACTACTTAGAAGATTGCGAAATCATCTATCACGACCAATCAATTTACGATTACTTTAAATCTCAATATTCAGATTTATTCAAAAATGATTAATTTTAAAGGACTGCTTAATTGCAGTCCTTATTTTTAATATATAATATATAAGGATATAGGAGGAACTCAATATGAAATTCGATCCAAATTGTATTTTTTGTAAAATTGCCGATCATAAAATAGATTCTACAATCATCTATGAAGATGATGACGTCATGGCTTTCTTAGACACTAATCCTGTAAGTTATGGTCATTGCTTAGTAGTTTCTAAAGAACATTATGATTCATTTTTATCTACACCAAAAGATATTATGAATAAAGTCATGAATGTTGCTCAAAGAATTGGTCAAGTAGCAATTACTTCTCTTGGCGCAAAAGGGGTCAACATTTTAACTAATTGCTATGAAGCTGCTGGTCAAACCGTAAAACATTTCCATGTTCATGTAATTCCTAGATATAATGCACCAGATGGTCTTAAATTAGAAATGGATAAGTATGGAGATGTCAATTTACCTACTGTTGCAGATAAATTTAAGGATGCACTCAAATAAAAATCATTTGTGAAAATACCAAAACCACATATGAATCACTAAAGTTCATACGTGGTTTTTTATTAAAAAACCATACGGTTCCCGCTTGGATTTTCCGTATGGTTGTTTTTTTAATCGATTTTATGTGGTTTATAAAATGTGCGATTATCAAAAGAAAATAATTTATCAGTTTTCTCTCCTTCTGGAACGTTTTTATATGCTTTATCTAAAACCATCATTTTGCTATCCATGTCATCTATCATAGAAAGAAGTAAAGCTTCTCGAGTTTCAGGAAGAACAGGCGAACCAAATTCTTGTTTACCATGGTGAGATAAAATCATATGTTCAAGAAGAATAGGAACTTCGCTTTGAATATTATTTTTGACAGCGATTTCTCTAACGATACTCATTCCAATCGTAATATGACCAAGCAAATTACCTTCTACAGTATATTTTGTAGCCAATGGACCAGAAAACTCAATTACTTTTCCTAAATCATGAAGTAAACATCCTGAAATCAATAGATCATAATTTGCATCGGGATAAAGTTTTTGAATTTGTTCAGCTAATTTGCACATAGAAACCGTGTGATAAAGTAAACCATGATAAAAATCATGATGGCAACTTACTGCTGCAGGATAATCAATAAATTCTTTATAATATTTCTTAAAAACTTCGCTTAAGATAAGTTTGCAGTCTTTGTTTTTTACACTACCATAATATTTCTTAAAATCAACAATCAAGTCTTCGACAGGAATTGGAGAACTTATAATAAGTGCACTTAAATCAACTTCACTAGGATTTATTTCATAAGCGGATAACACTTTCACTTGAATTTTATCTTTATATTCATATGCTTGCCCATCAATCCTTAATACTGCGCCAGTTTTAAATTTTTCAATATCATCAGGACTTGCATCCCATTTTTT
The DNA here is from genome assembly GCA_963655445.1 of Acutalibacteraceae bacterium. GTDB lineage: Bacteria > Bacillota_I > Bacilli_A > RFN20 > CAG-826 > Onthovivens. The sequence goes on from CAVKEL010000005.1 coordinate 10,166, forward strand.
TGCCTCTATTGTTCCGCTACTATCTTGTAAAACAATGTTTAAATAAGTTGTTTGTTGAGCATTTTGAGAAACACCTTTTACAACACTTTTAATTAAATATATTCCGTTTGCACTTGACCCATCTTTTAAATTTTTAATCATCTTTTAGTTCTCCTTGTTCATCTTTATTAATTAATTCAGTTATTTTTTCATAACTATAGCCTTTGGAAACAAGTTTACTAATAATTTTATTAGTTATTGATTCGTCTTCATTTTTTTCTGACAAAACTTTATTTTTTTCTTTTAAGTACGCTTTTAATAATGCTTTTTCTTCTTTATTTTCATCTATTTCTAGTGTATTCACTAATTTAGAAATTAAAGATACATCAAACCCTCTCCTTAAAAGGTTTTCATAAATTTTTTTCTTTTGCTTAACAAAATTATTTGAAACATATTTGTTTTTAATCAATTCAAAATATCTCTTGGCTTTTTCTTTTTCAAGTTCCTCATCAAATTCAATTTTATCTACGATATTTTTATCAATTTTTTGCGAATTAAAGAAATTAATTATGTAATATTTTCCATAACATCCGACATTGAAGTATTCAAGATATTGTTCAACATAAAAATTGTCATCAATAAAATTGTTTGTTTTCAAAATCTCAATTGCTTCTTCTATTATTTCGCAAGGATAATCACAAAACTTTTTATTAATTTTCTTTTTTATTTCGTTGCTACAATAATTTTTCTTAGCAAATTTACTAACCCCATATCTCACTATTTCGTTTTTCTTGTTCTCGGCAATACATTCTAAAATAGTATCTTTTTCATATTCATTTCCAACCAAAAACTTGAATTCTTCATAAGTTTCTGGAAGAATTTTTAGTTTAAAATCACCAAAATTTAATGTTACATATTCTTCTTTTGCATTAAATTCTTTTAAAACTATTTTATTACCAATTTCTCCTGATAGCTCTTTCATATACATTCATTATATTATCGTAAAAATTCTTTTCACTAAATTTATCTATCGATTTAAAAGCTTGTTCTTTAATTTCTAAAAGTTTTTTGTCATCTAAAGCTAGAATTGAGTGAAGTTTTGATGCAAATTCATTATCTTCCATAAAGAAGAATCCAGTTGCACCATTTTCAATAATCCCAACTAAATTGTTATCAAACCTGCAGAAAATAGGAACATATGAAGCCATAGCTTCCATAAAAGTTAAACCTTGTGTCTCGCTAATTGATGCACTTAAAAATAAATCACTACATCTATAATAATATTGTGTTTCATGAACATCAACCTTACCAACAAATCTAATTCTATCTTCAATTTTTAGATTATGTGCCATCTCTTTTAAACTCTCAAGTTGAGGCCCATCACCAACAAATAAAATAAGTGAAAAATCTTCAGGATATTTTTCTAAATATTCTGCATATCCTTTTAAAATAACATCAAAACTTTTTTCTTTTGCAACTCTGCCTAAGCATAATAAAACTTTGTTTTTATCAGTTATATTCCACTTCTGTTTTATTTCTAAAACTTTTGGATCATCATTTTTAACCTCTTGGAATCTTAAAAAATCAAAACCAGTAGGAACAACGTTTATATATTTTTTAATCGCAATACTTCTTAAATAATTTAAAGTTTTTTCGCTAGGAGCAATTATTTCAGTTGATCTTTCCATGTCACTTCTTGAAAACTCTCTGATAGTCCATTTAGAAAACCTATCAAAATATCCTTTTGTAGCATAATATGTGTAATCTTCTAACATCGTGTGATATGTATAAAC
>CAVKEL010000006.1:0-4196 GCA_963655445.1 Acutalibacteraceae bacterium
TTGTAAAGTTCAAGAATTATTCTTTCTGCCCTACTTCCAACACCTGGAACAACTACTAAATCTTTACTATTTTTCGACTTAATAAGATAAATTAGTTGTTCTGGGCTAAAATTATTTAGTAAAGCTAATGCGGTTTTGACCCCAACCCCATTAACATTTATTATTTTTTGAAAAAGCTTCAATTCTTTATGAGTTGCAAAGCCAAAAACAACTATTTCTTCATCTTTTAATACTTCGCTCACGAAAAAAGTATAAATATTATCAATTTGATAATTATTTACATTTGAAGTATATATTCTAAAACCAAAATCATGGACATCTAATCCAACAAAATCTTTATCAACATAAACGACCTTACCTTTTAAAAAATCTAACATTTAAAATAGTAAGTATGAATTATTCGTAAAAATCAAAACTAAAATCCTTTAATTTTACAGTGTCTCCATCTTTAGCGCCCATTTTATGAAGCTCTTTATCAACACCAATTTTATTTAAATAAGTGATAAGTCTCATCATACCTTCATCCGTAGAAATGTTGATGATATCGTAAGTTCTTTCAACTCTTGAACCACTAATAACAAATGTATGTTCGTTAGTTTTTGTGATAGTAAATATTGGTCCATCACTTGTTGCATCATAAACTTTTTCTTTATCTTTTTCCTCGTAAACAGGGAATGATTCAGCATTTTTAAGTAAATCGTAGCAAGCATATAAAACTAAATCCAAATTTTCTTCAGTTACACAAGAAATAGGAATTACTTTTTTATCAATTTGTTTTTCGAACTTTTCTAAACGCTCTTTTGCGCCTTCTTCATCCATTTTACTAGCAACAATTACTTGTGGACGATCAATTAAATGCATACCATAATCTTTTAATTCATTATTTATATCATTGTATGCTTCAAAAGGATCACGAACTCCACTCATATCAACCATATGGATTAATACTTTACAACGTTCAATATGTCTTAAAAATAACAAACCTAATCCTTTTCCAAGATGTGCACCTTTAATAAGTCCTGGCATATCGGCCAAAACAAATGAATTTCCATCTTTTGTTGTAGCAACGCCAAGATTTGGAACTAAAGTTGTAAAATCATAATCGCCAATCTCAGCCTTACAATTTGTAACACAACTAATAAAAGTAGATTTTCCAACACTTGGGAAACCAACAATACCTACATCTGCTAAAAGCTTGAGTTCTAAAATAACTCTTTTTATTTCACCTGGAAATCCATTTTCAGCAATTTTTGGAGCCTTGTTTCGTGAATTTTTAAAGGCTTCATTGCCTCTTCCTCCACGGCCTCCTTTACATATTAGATATGTTTTACCAACTTCATCCATATCAACGATGAATTCGTGGTTTTCTTCTAAAAAAACAACTGTTCCAAGTGGAACATCAATATAAATATCTTCTGCTTTTTTGCCATACATGCTTTTAATGTCGCCTTTTTGACCATCTTCTGCAATAAATGCTTTTGAATGTCTATAATTGACTAAAGTTGTAACGGTTTGAGAGCATCTTAAATAAATACTACCGCCTTTTCCACCATTACCACCACTAGGTCCTCCTAATGGTCGATTTTTTTCATGAATAAAAGCAATAGCGCCATCGCCACCTTTACCACTTCTTAATTCAATAATTGCACGATCAACAAATAAATTCATAAAATACCATTGTTTCTTTAAAAGAAAACCACCTAAAACAGGTGGATTCTTATTTATTTTCTAATTTCGTAAACGCTAACTCTCTTTTTATCTTTGCCCATTCTTTCGAATTTGACATATCCAGCTTTGGTAGCAAAGATTGTATCATCGCTGCCTTTTTTAGTATTAACGCCAGGATAAACACGAGTTCCACGTTGTCTATAAATAATAGCACCTGCTTTGCAAACTTGACCATCGCCGAGTTTGGATCCTAATCTACGACCAGCACTATCTCTGCCGTTTTTAGTACTTCCAACACCCTTATGAGATGCAAAGAGTTGAATATTAAGTTCAAATCTAAATTTCATAGTTATACCAGCCTCTCCTTTATTTTTCTTTAACATTAATGTTTTTTGAATACTTGGTTTCTAGAGTTTTAAGTTGAATTAATATAGTTTCAATGACTTGATTATCACTATCATTTGCTTCAATAACTTCAAGTTTTACATTACCAGAAGATACCGACATTATGTAGTTTTTTTCATCCTTGATAGCATTTAAACCACCAATGACAATACTTGAAACACATGCACAAACTAAGTCTAATTCATCATTTTTACTATAATCAGCATGCCCTAGAACTGTTAAATTCTTAACATACCTATCATCTTTATGATAATTAACTTTAATCATTATAAATTGATAGATTCAATAGTTAAGCAAGTATATGGTTGTCTATGACCAATAGTTCTATGGTAATTTGATTTTGCCTTATACTTGAAAACTTTAATTTTCTTGCTTAAGCCTTGTTTTTCAACTTTTGCAACGACGCTAGCACCTTTAATGTAAGGATCGCCAGCTTTAACTGATTTATCACCAATTAATAAAACTTTATCGAAAGTATATTTTGATCCAACTTCAACATCGAGTTTTTCGACATAAATCTTTTGGCCAACTTCAACTTTGATTTGTTTTCCGCCAGTTAAAATTATTGCGTACATTTATATGCATCCTCCTCTTTAAAAAATTACTCGCTATAGAGGTAAGAATTCATGATTCTTTTAGGTACCTTTTTTATGCGGTTGTAGCTAAATAGAGTTACAACGCAAAGATTATACATAAAATTAACTGCTCTGTCAAACATGTAAGCATAAAACTTTTTAATAAAAGAACAACTGAAAAAATGAAATTTGATTCGATTATTTCCAAGTAAATGACCAACCACCCGGAATCTTGATAGTTGAACTTTTTGAAACAAAAAGCCTATAAACGACAACAGCTAAAATAGATATTGCCATAATAGCTAGAACAGCAGTTAAAGTAATAGCTTCACCAACTTTGATTTCATTAAGTTCAGCTTCAGTTAAAGACACTTTATTCATACTTTCCTCCTTTCACTAATATTAATGCGGAGAATTTTGAATTTTTATCAAAGTTTTTTTAATTTTTCTTCAATTTCTTTTAATTGATTTAAATAAAGATCGTATTTTTTCTTCTCAGCATCGATCTTTTCTTTAGGTGCCTTGTCTAAAAAATTTTTATTTGAAAGCATGCCTTCACTACGCTTAATTTCACCTTGCAAACGAGATAGTTCTTTATTTAAAGTATTTTTTAACTCATCTTTGTTTGTGTTATCTAAGATATAAATTGTTAAATTTGATAATACAATGCTTGTTGAATCAGGTACATCTTCTTTTGTTAATTCTAAGCTATTTGCAAATGCAAAACGACTGATGTAATCTAATAAATCATTAATATTTTCATCGGTTTTAATTTTGATATCAATTTTTGCGTTTGGCGCTAACTTATTATTTACTTTGTAAACTCTTATTTGATCAATAATTGTTTTTAAAAGTACGCCTTTTTCTTCATATTCTTTATTAACGAATTTTCTTTCATATTCTGGATATGATTCAAGCATGATTGATTCTTTTTTATTTGGTAAATTTTGATAGATTTCTTCAGTAATAAATGGGGAGAATGGATAAATCATCATTACCACCGCTTGTAATACCTTTAATAATGTGAAATAAACCCCATCTTTATAAGAATTATCGCTATGGAGGCTGACTTTTGACATTTCAATATAGAATGAACAGAAATCATCATAAACAAAATCATAAAGTAAACTTGAAGCAATTCCATATTCATATTTGTCCATTGCTTTTGTGATTTTTTGAATAGTTCTTTCAAGTTTTGAAAGGATAAATTTATCGATTGTACCGAGTTTTTTAATGTCTATCTTAGTTGAATCAAAATCTTCTGGTATATTTATTAAAATATAACGGGCACTATTCCAAATTTTATTTAAATAATTTTGACATGAATTAACCTTTTCTTCGCTAAATCTCATATCTTGACCTGGAGCTGCAGTAGTTGCTAAAAAATAACGTAAACTATCTACACCATATTTATCAATAATATCGAATGGATCTATTCCGTTTCCGAGTGATTTAGACATTTTTCTACCTTGCGAATCTCTTACAAGGCCATGAATAACGATATCTTTGAATGGTATTTCTTTTGTAAAATGCAAACCTTGGAAATAC
>CAVKEL010000006.1:4317-9401 GCA_963655445.1 Acutalibacteraceae bacterium
CATTCTAGCAGCCCAAAAGAAAATAATATCGTATCCTGTAACCATGCAATCTGTTGGATAATATCTTTTTAAATCTTCTGTATTTTCTGGCCAGCCCATTGTTCCAAATGGCCAAAGAGCACTTGAAAACCATGTATCTAAAACATCTTCATCTTGATACCAATTTTCATCATCTTCTGGTGTTTTATTGCTAACTAGTATATTTCCAGTAGTTTTATTGTAGAAAACTGGTATTCTATGACCCCACCATAATTGACGAGAAATACACCAATCATCACAATTTTGCATCCATCTATCTAAAACTTTTTCAAATCTTTTTGGATAAAAATTAAGTTTATTTTTTGACTTTTGTTGTTTTAAAACAGCATCAGCTAATGGTTTCATTTTTACAAACCATTGTTTTGAAAGGATAGGTTCAACGACTTCTCCACTTCTTTCGGAGTGACCAACTTGGTGAACCATTTCTTCTACTTTTACAAGATCATCACGGTCTTTTATATCTTTTAATAGGAGTTCACGGCATTCATATCTATCCATACCAGCATATTTACCAGTATTTTCAGCCATTGTTCCATCTACATTCATAATAATTGGATGAGCTAGATTATATTTTTTTCCAATATTCCAATCGTTTGGATCATGTGCAGGTGTACATTTCATAGCGCCTGTTCCAAATTTTATATCAACATAGTCATCGGCAATAACTGGGATTTGTTCGTTATTTGCTGGGTTTATAACTAGTTTACCAACATATTTTTCATAACGTTTATCTTTAGGATTAACACAAATACAAGTATCGCCAAACATTGTTTCAGGTCTTGTAGTTGCTATTGTTAAAAATTCACTTGGATTATCAACAAATCTATATTTAAAATAATAAAAATATCCTTTATCTTCTTTATATATAACTTCGATATTACTCAAAGCTGTTTTCATTTTTGGATCCCAGTTAACAATACGTTCACCACGATAAATTAACCCTTCATCATAAAGTCTTTTAAAAACTTCATAAACTGCATTTGAAAAACCTTCATCAAGAGTAAATCTTTCTCTTGAATAATCAAGCATTAATCCAGTTTTTGCCCATTGGGAATGAATGATTGCACTATATTCATCTTTCCAAGCAAAAGCTTGTTTCATGAATTCTTCTCTACCTATTTCAAAACGAGAAGTGCCCATCTCTTGCAATCTTTTATCAACTTTTGCTTGAGTAGCAATCCCTGCGTGATCGCATCCTGGCAAATATAAAACATCAAATCCTTTGGCCTTTTTATATCGACAAGTAATGTCTTGAATTGTGGTATCTAAAGTGTGCCCAATATGTAATTTTCCAGTAACATTTGGAGGAGGAATAACCATTGAAAATTTAGCTTTGCTTTTGTCGCCAGCTGTAAAATAACCTTTATTTTTCCAGGTTTCATATTTACCTTCTTCAACCTTTTTAAAATCATAACGTGTTTCTAATGCCATAATTTTTCCTCCACTAGTTTAATTTACTAACAATTTTGTTTTTAAGACCAACAAGACTTTTTTTATCATTGATACTAACCATCAAAATTGATTGAGTTACATCATCTCCAAATTTTTCTTTCACATTTTTTAATATTTTAGCTTTACCACTTTGATTTAATTTATCGCATTTAGTCATGCAAATTACGAAATGATAACCAGTAGACTTGATGAATTCATAAAAATCTAAGTCATCATCTGTTGGAACATGTCTACTATCAAGCAAAAAAACAACAAGTTTTAAATATTTATTATCTTTGAAATATCCTTCGATCATATCACCATAAAATTTATAATCAATATTCTTCTTTTGACTAAATCCATATCCTGGGCAATCAACAAAATAAAAAGAATCCTCTATCAAATAATAATTTAATAGACGAGTATGACCAGGATTTGATGAAGTAAAAGCGAGTCGTTTTTGGTTAACAAGTGCATTTAATAAACTTGATTTACCAACATTACTTTTTCCTACAAAAATCACTTCCTGTAATCTTTTTTCAGGAAGTGATTCTACTCCATCGCATGATTTTAAAAATGTCGCTTTATTAAAATAGTATTCACCCATGATTTATTTTGTTCCAAATATGATTTTATGCGCATCGTCTACGCAAGTCATAAATTCAATTTTAAGATTATCTTTAACTTCTTTTGGAAGTTCACCTGCATCATTTTTGTTTTTAATTGGAATTATAATTTCTTTAATTCCACTTCTTAATGCAGCTAAAGATTTTTCTCTTAATCCTCCAATTGGAAGAGCATTACCTCTTAAAGTAACTTCGCCAGTTAAGGCAAAATCTCCACTAACAGGATTATTTGTAAGACATGAAATGATAGCAAGTGTCATTGCAACTCCAGCAGATGGTCCATCTTTTGGAACTGCGCCTTCTGGTACATGAATATGGATATCATTTTTATCAAATATTGCAGAATCTATGCCATATTTTGCAGCATTGCTTCTAACATAATCTAAGGCAATTGAGGCTGATTCTTTCATGACATCACCTAATTTTCCAGTAAGAACTAAATTACCTTTTCCTGGGAAACTTGTGACTTCAATTGGAAGAATATCTCCACCATATTCTGTATATGCAAGTCCAGTAACTACACCAACTTGCGATCCTTTCTCTTTACGTGTACTATCGAATTTTTCAATGCCTAAATAAACTTTAACATCATGTGGTTTTATTTCGATTGTATCAAACTTTTTATTAATAATATCAACGCAAACTTTACGACAAATTGAGTTCAATAATCTTTCAAGTTCACGCACACCTGATTCTCTTGTGTATCTTTCAATCATGAAATCTATAGAAGCATCAGAAAATTTAATTTGTTCTTCTTTTAGACCATTATTTTTAATTGCTCTAGAAATTAAATGTTCTTTAGCAATGTGTAATTTTTCAATCGCTGTATAACTATTTAATTCGATTAATTCAAGACGATCAAGTAATGGCGCAGGTATATTTTCAAGATAGTTTGCAGTACAAATAAAGAGTACATTTGATAAATCAAATGGTTCTTCAATGTAATTATCTTGGAATTCTTTGTTTTGTTCTGGATCTAAAACTTCTAAAAGAGCACTTGCTGGATTTCCATGATGTGATCTATCGAGTTTATCAATTTCATCAAGTAAAAATACTGGATTATTAGTTTTTGCTCTCTTTAATCCTTGAATAATTCTTCCTGGTGCACTACCAACATAGGTTCTTTTAAAACCTCTAATTTCAGCTTCATCACTTACACCACCTAAACTAGCTTTAACAAATTTTCTATTTAAACTTCTAGCAATAGATTTTGCTAAACTTGTTTTACCAGTTCCTGGAGGTCCATAAAAACATAAGATTGGAGCTTTTAAATTTCCAGTCATTTGTTTAACTGCCAAATATTCAAGAACTCTTTTCTTTGGTTTTTCAAGACCATAGTGATCTTCGTTTAATATCTTTTCAACTTCTTTTAAATCTTCATTATCTTTAGTTGAAGTAGTCCATGGTAAACTTAAGAGTAAATCGATGTAAGTTCTTATAAGACTTGATTCTAAAGAACCTTGAGGAAGCATTTCATACTTCTTCATTTCATCTTTTACTTTATTTTTGACATTTTGAGGATAATCACCTTTTTCAACTTTTTCTACAATGCTATCAGGATCGTTATCATCTCCACCTTCGCCAAGTTCTTTTTTAATTGCTTTAAGTTTTTCTCTTAAGAAATATTCTTTTTGATTCTTTTCGGTGCTATTTCTAACATCATTTTGAAGTTTTTCTTCAAGTTCGGCATCTTTTGCTACACCTAAACAAACAGAAATTAATTTCTTTAAACGGATATTAGTATCTTTTGCTTCAAGCAATTCTTGTTTATTTTCAAGCGAAGTAGGTAAATGAATACTCAAAAGATAAGAAATATCTTTCGCATTTATACCTTTATTAAGTTTTGCAAAAATTGAATTTATATCACCTTTTACAATAATGGTTGGTTTTTCTTGAATTTTTTGCAATTCTTGAAAAAGATTTCGAATAATAATTTCTTCTTCTTTTTGGTCACCTGGTTCATCTGGATAAAGCATTGCATCACCAAAAATAGTATTGCTATCAACAACAAAACTATCTAATTTAATTCTTTCAATGGCAGTAATTTTGATTTTTAAGCCATTTTGAGATGCACTAACTTTATCAATACGACAAAGAGTACCAACATGGTACACTTTGTCAAAACTAAATACATCATCATCTTTCACATTTTTTTGTGAAACAACGATTATATAACTATCATAAGTACCTCTTGATGCAGAAACTGCATTAAGAGAAAATTCTCTTTCAACATAAATATTTTCTTCATCACCAGGGAATACAATTAATCCTCTAGTAACAAGAATTGGTAGATTAAAAGGAGTATTTATTTCAAACTTCATTAATAATTTACCTCCTCAGCAACCGTTTGATTATTTAGTTGCTTTTTTAGTTTCTTTCTTTGCTGGAGCTTTCTTTTCTCCACTTGCTGCTTTTTTAGCAGGAGCTTTTTTCTCAGTGGTTTCAGCTTTCTTTTCTTCTTTTGTGTTATTAGCAATGATAAATCTTTCAATCTTGCCTTGAATTAATTGTTCTTTAATTCTTGCTTCGTTAGCACTTAAAGCTTTCTTAACTTCTTCAACTTTCATGCCATACATGCTTGCAAGATTTGAATAGTAATCATCAAGTTCGTTTTGAGCAACAACTAATTTTTCAACTTCACCAATCTTATTTAAAACTAAATATTGGGTTAATCTTGAAGTTGCTTGAGTTTTGAATTGTTCATCAAGTTGAGCATCATCCATGCCAGTAATTTCTTTGTATTGTTCGTAACTTAAGCCATTTTGAGTAATTTGGTTAACCATATCTTTCTTAACGGCTTCAGTTTCACTTTCAATAACTTGTGGAGCAATTGTGACTTTTGCATCATCAACAATAGCTTTTAAGATTTCGTTGAATTGTTTGTCTTTTGCTTGATTTTCTTTTTGACGTACAAGATCTGCCTTAACGTGATCTTTTAAAGTCTTAACATCGCTAACACCTGGAAGATTTAAACCTTTTGCGAATTCA
>CAVKEL010000007.1:0-5324 GCA_963655445.1 Acutalibacteraceae bacterium
AACCATTCTAGCGCCCCTTTCTCTAAGATGAGTATTATCTTCTTTGCCTTCCATATAATTTGAATAAAGATTTTTATCAAAATTCATGAAATAGCATTTTGAATTACTTTCCCCAACTTTTTCAAGAAATTCTTTAGTTCTTGAAGTTAAATCAACGAAAGGAATATTTTTCTCATGTGCTAATTCTTCCATTGCCTTTGGATAATCTCCATGACAATTTGGATTTAACTTATGTTCTTCAATAAATTGTCTACGATAAATCGATGAAATTAAGACAGGATGAGCCTTTCTAGATAAAGCAAAATCTACATAGTATGAAAGTTGAGATTTATAAGTTGTAAATGGATCAGTATGTCTTTCTTTATCAACTTTTTCATCGTTATGACCAAATTGAATAAAAAGATAATCACCTTCTTTTAAATCTTCTTCACATGGTTTGAATAAGCCTTCATCGAAGAAACTCTTCGATGAACGGCCATTTTTTGCAAGATTGACTACTTCAAAATCATCCGTGACATATTCATGAAACAATTGTCCCCAACCAGTTTGAGGAAATGTATCTTCAAAATTAGTTTGACAAGTTGAATCACCAATTAAATAAATTTTATTCATGTCTTGATGCATCAAAATATGCTTTTGCGTTATTGAAGCAAATATCTTGAACAACCTTTCCTAAGAATTCAATATCGTTTGGATATTCGCCATTTTCAACTAAGTGACCTAGTTTATTGCAAAGAATTCTTCTGAAATATTCGTGTCTTGTATAAGATAAGAAACTTCTAGAATCAGTTAACATACCAACAAATCTAGAAAGTAAACCTAAATTTGAAAGAGCAGTTAATTGCTTTTCCATTCCATCTTTTTGATCTAAGAACCACCAGGCACTACCAAGTTGCATCTTTCCTGGAACACCTTCTTCAGTGAAGCAGAATGCTAATGTTGCTAAAACTTCATTATCACTTGGGTTTAATGAATAAAGAATTGTCTTTGGAAGTTCGCCAGTGGAATCAAGTTTATTTAAAATCTTGCTTAATGCTGGAGCAAAACTTCCATCATTAATCGAATCAAATCCAGTATCTGGGCCAACTTTTCCCATCATTCTTCCAGAATTATTTCTTAAAGCTTTAATATGGTATTGTTGAACCCAACCACGTTTATAATATTCTTTTCCAAGTAAAACAATAATGAAACCTCTATATTGAGCAGCTTCACTAAGAGTTAATTTTTCGCCCTTAAGTGCTTTTTTAATGATTGCATCAACTTTTTCTTCACTTGTTTCTTCATACATAACTACATCAAGAGCATGATCTGAAACTCTACAATCATGATTGTGGAAATATTCAATTCTTTCTTTTAATGCTTTAGTCAATGTTTCAACACCATTAATTTCATAACCAACAACTTTTGATAAATCTTTTATATAAGGAACATATGAATCCCAATCAATATTAATAACTTTATCAGGTCTAAATGCTGGATAGACATGTGTTTTAAATGATTTATCTTGTTTTAAAAGTTCATGATAATGTAAATCATCAAGAGGATCATCAGTTGTACAAAGTGTATCAACGTTGCTCATTGAAATGATTTGTCTTGCCGACATATTCTTAAGTTTTTCATTCATGGTATCATAAATTTTATCAGCAGTTTTTGGTGAGAAAATTTCATCAATACCAAAATATTTATGTAATTCTAAGTGAGTCCAATGATAAAGTGGGTTTCCAACAGTATATGGAATTGTTTCAGCCCATTTCATAAATTTTTCTTTTTTAGGAGCGTTACCGGTAATATATTCTTCACTAACACCATTATTACGCATAGCTCTCCATTTGTAGTGATCACCAAAATGACCTTCAACTAACCAAATATCAGTTGCACTTTCAAACTTTCTATCTTCATAAATTTCTTTGATAGGTAAGTGGCAATGATAATCATAAATAGGCATGTTTTCAGCATATTTATGATATAAAACTTTTGCGGTTTCTGTTTCAAGCAAGAAATCTTTTCCTAAAAATTCTTTCATAATTTATTTTTTCTCCCTTAATATTTCTGAATAAGCCATAAAGTAAGGAGCGCATCCTTTAACTTCGTTTTCGCTTATTTTTTCACTATAGTAATATGCTCTACTTCCATTTCTTTTTTCATTATCAAGTCCAGCAACTTGACAGATTCCTCCAAGAGCATAATGATGAGGAGCATCTTCTCTTAAATATTTTCTTGTGATGTTATTAAACATTGTATCACCAAGAACTTTATAACCATCATCTACAAGACCAAGTCTATTTGCTTTAATCATTGAATAAGCCATCATTGCACTTCCGCTGGTCTCAAGGTAATTTCCTTCATCTTCTGGATGATCAATAACTTGATAAAGCATAGTATATTCTTTATCTAAATAAGGAATTAATCCATCAACTAATTCTTTATACATACTTAAAAGTTCTTTGCTAGCTTCATGGTCTTTTCCTAAAATTTCAATAATGTCAACTAATGCCATCATGCACCAACCACAAGCTCTACTCCATGAATTTTCACTCTTGCCATCTTCTTTATTTGCCCATTGCATGATTTTTTGCTCATCATAAGCATGAACATAAAGATGACGTTTTTCATCATAAAGATATTTTCTAACATTTCTAAATTGACTTAATGTATCATCAATTACTTTGTTATTTCCTCTTTTTAAACCTTCAATAATATAGAAAGGTTGAGCCATATAAAGTCCATCCATCCAAACTTGGAATGGATATCTTGCTTTATGGAAGAAATTTCCACATTTACATCTTGGTTGTTCTTCAAGTTGTGAATAGAAAATATCAATTGCTTTCTTATATTTTTCTTTCTTGGTTAAATCATAAGCCCAAGGAAGCACGAAAGCTGCTTGACAATCATCAGTTGAATATTCATTTTTTGGATACCCAAGAGCATTACCATCATCATCAATAAACTTATCTAAATAATTCAAAATGAAATCTTTATAAAAAGTATCACCCGTGGCATTAAATAAATCCAAGGATGCTTTTAATAGGATCCCATCTTCATAACACCATCTTTTTGCTTTGTAAGGAACAAATTCCTTAAAGTACTGTTTAACAAATTCTTCAACCATAAATTTCTCCTTTTATTTAAAATAATCTGGATATTTTTTACAAACTGATTCCATACCATCAAAACCATTTCTTAAATGATGTTCAAAAACTTTAATTAATCCAGGTAAATCATTATTTTTTAAATGATCAACCATTGCTAAATGAGCCTCATAGATTTCTCTAACATTTTCATTTTCTCTTAAATTAGCCATGATTCTTGCTCTATTTAATGGAGTAATACATTCATAAAGATAAGCCCAGAGTCTTTCTTTGTTTGCTATAGCAAAAAATTCTTCGTGAAATCTATTGTCGTTATCATAAAACAATCTAGATTTTTCAATTGATGAATCCATCTCTATAATCTTTTTTTGTTCAATAAGGATATTTTCTAAAGCTTTAAATTGTTCATCGCTGATTTTTCCTATGATATCTACATATATTCTATCTTCCGCAGCAATTCTTATATCCATTGAATCATAAATGCTATCGACATCAATTTTGCTAACAAAAGTTCCATTTTTTGGTCTAACTTCAAGTAATCCATCAGTTGCAAGTTTAGCAATTACTCCTCTAACTGGTGTTCTCGATTGATGAAATCTATTAACTAAATCTTCCTCTGTTACCTTAGTACCAGGCGCAATCTCACAATTAATAATCTCTTCTTTCAAGATTTTATACATTTTTTCACTCATAATCACTGTTCTCCTAACTGATATTTATCATATAGATAAATTAAGAATCTTGTTAGTAAAATGTTTTTACCTTGTTTTAAATTAATATCGCTAAGTTGGCAAAATCTTGAAATTCTATAATTAATCGTATTTCTGTGCGTAAATAAAAGTTCGCTTGTATATTGAACCGATTCTTCAAGATCAATATATGCTTTAGCAGTTTCAAAAATATATTTATCAACATTTTTAAAAACGTCTTTAACAAAAGAAAGGTCTACAACCTCATTTTTGTATTCTTCAAGCAAAATTTCATATAAAGAAAGGTAACCAGAAAAATCAGATTTTAAAACTAATTTTAAAGAATCTTTATAAAAAGGAGTTTCAATAAGCAATAATTGCTTAAGTTCAAGATCATTTTTAATTGTGTTAATTGAAACACATAATTTTATAAATGAACTTTTCTCCATTTCACTTACTTTTATTAGTTTTTTATCAATTCTCTCTAAAGTTAAGTCTTGATGGATTATTAAAGAAAGATACTTTTTTAGTAACTCTAAATTAGCAAATGATTCATCAATAATTATGTAAGATTTAACTAAATTATTCATCTTTTACCCTTAAAACATCATGACATTCTACTCTTGGACCAACATTTCCAATTAATGTAACATTCTTTAAATTTAATGTATCAACGTTATATGCAACAAAACCTTTTTTAGAACATTCTTCAGCAAATGACATCATTGCAGGTTTACCACATTTTGCATCTTTATTGAATTCAAAACTTGAATCAATGATATTAATTTCACCTATGAACTTTTCTGGTAAACCATAAAAATATCCCGCAGCATATTCGCAATTTGTTGCCTTAATATTTTTAAAAGTAAATTTACCCAAGTATGGTGTTCTATCGTCCACAGGCAATTTTTCTTTCGTGTAGACATATTCAGTTTTTCCATCTGGATCACAGAAATAGAACATATTCATAGTGATTGGAGTTAAAACCCCGTCCATTTTTATATTATCAAATTCGATATTGTCAATTTGACATATATCTCCTCTTCCTCTTCTAACTTTAATTCTTAAACCACGATCTGTATGATCGAAAAAGCATCTATTGCAAACAAGGTTTGATAATCCTCTAGAAATTTCACTTCCTAAAACAACTGCTCCATGGCCAAATTGCATCCAGCAATTTCTAATGGTAACATTTTCGCTTTTTTGGTTATACATTCTAGCAAGTTCAAGCTTTCCTGATTTAATTGCGATACAATCATCACCAACAGAAAAGTGAACACCAATAATTTCACAATTAACAACAAATTGAGGATCAATTCCATCAGTATTTGGACTATCTTTAGGGTTTTCAACATATAAGTTATAAACACCTAAATTCTTAACAAAATATGGATGAATTGTCCATGATGGAGAATTCTTGATATTAATACTATCTAAAACTATATTTTCGCAGTTATTAATAAAAATTAAATGAGGTCTTACATATGGAAGATGTTTAACATCAATCCACCAAGTTCCCATTTGAGCTCTTCCATCAATTGTACCT
>CAVKEL010000008.1:0-2557 GCA_963655445.1 Acutalibacteraceae bacterium
ACTTATAGGGTAACATGCATATAAAACACCTAAACTATGAAGTTCGCTATTCACATCATTTGAATAAATACATGCATTCCAAAATACACGGAATAAACAACAAAAACTTAAAGTAATAATTAAAGGCGATATTGAATATCCAAGCCCTCTTAAAGTACCACATTCTACATCCATCAAACCACACAACCAATAAGTTGTTAAAATTACTAAAAGCCTGGCCATAGCATATTCTTCAACTTCAACATTAGCATTATTACCCATGTAAAACTCAAGTAATTGTCTACTAAATAATAATTCAATTCCACCAACAACAATACCAATTACAAAAGTCATAATACTTGTTGTGATAATAATTTTTTTAATATTTTGCTTATAACCTCTTCCATAATTTGCGCTTACAAATGCACTTGATGTAGATGAAACCGAAAACATCGAGATATAAGTAAATCCTTCAATTGAAGAAGCATCGCTATTTGCTGCAACAACTTCTGGCCCCCAAGTATTTACAGATGCTTGAAGCAAAACATTACTTATTGAAAAAACAACACCTTGAATACCACTAGGAATACCAATTCTTAAAATTTCTTTTAAAACATTTGAAGAAATCTTTAATTCTTTAAATCTAAATCTAATAAAACCTTTATTAAAATAAAGATAGATCAAAACTAAAAAAGCACTAAGACCTTCACTAATAATTGTTGCAAGTGCTACTCCACTAACTGACATATTAAATGCATAAACAAACATATAATTTAGTCCAACATTTGTAATTCCAGCAATAAATAAGAACATTAAAGGAGCAAAACTATTTCCAATACCTCTTAGAATAGCAGTTCCAAAATTATATAAGGCTAAAAATGGAAGTCCTATAAAATAAATTTTTAAGTAAGTATTCGCTAAATCAATATAAGATTCATCAACATTCATCCATTCAAGGAAATATTTTGAAAAAACAAAACCAACAATTCCAATTACTACCCCACCAAAAAGAGCAACAACAAGTGATGTATGTAATGCTTTTTGACAATTTTCTCTATCGCCTTTCCCATAAGTACGAGCAACAACGACATTAGTTCCATTAACAAGTCCTAAAAATCCACCTGTGATTAAACTAATTAAACTACCATTTGCGCCAACAGCTGCAGCAGCAAGACTTCCATCATGACCTTGAACAACAATTAAATCAAAAGCATTGTATAAAAGTTGAAGAATTCCAACTAATACAATAGGTAGAGTATAAAGAATCATTTTCTTTACTAAATCACTCGTAGAACCATTAACAAGATCAATTTCAGATCTTTTTTTAATCATTTCACCTAAACTCATGAATGATATTCTACACTTTTATTCTTAGAATAAAAGAACAATTTAATAGTCTTAAAAACCTATTTTTCTAGTAATTCATACTAGATTTTATTTTCTTTCTCTATGCTGTATATTAATCTCTATGAAAAATATATGTATTGTAACCGACGAAAACGCCGGATTTAAAAAAGAAGAAATTTCTGGCCTTCCTATTTATATAATAAGAATGCCAATTTTAATAGATGGTGAATGCTTTTTTGAATCTTCAATTTCTGAAAAGGATTTTTATAAAAAACAAGAAGAAAATGAAAACATTTGTACTTCCCAACCATCTCCAGGAGAAGTTATGGTTTTATGGGATGAATTACTTAAAAAGTATGATGCAATCTTGCATATTCCAATGTCAAGCGGCTTAAGCGCTTCTTGTGAAACTGCAAAAACTCTTGCTGAAGATTATAAAGGGAAAGTTTATGTTATAGACAATCATAGCATCTCATTAACCTTAAAAAGATCTGTTTTAAATGCTTTAAATTTAATAAATAATGGCAAATCTCCAGAAGAAATTAAAGAGATTTTAGAAAAAGAATTTGAACAAACCAGCATTTATATTATGGTTGACACTCTCACTTATTTAAAAAGAGGAGGGAGAGTTAGTACCACAAGTGCGATAATAGGTAACACTCTCCATATAAAACCAATTCTCGCAATTAATGGATACAAACTTGAAGCTGTGGCAAAAGCAATTGGCTTAAAGAATGCTAAGAAAACCATATTTGAACTCATAAAAACCGATCTTGAAACTAAGTTTAAAGATATACCATTTAATGAATTAGAATTCGGACTTGCTTATACGCATAATCTTCAAGGAGCAAATGTTTTTAAAGAAGAATTCATAAATGAATTTAAACCTAAAAACTTTAAAATGGATCCGCTATCATTATCAATTGCCACTCATATTGGACCTGGAAGTTTAGCTCTAACAATTTCTAGAATTATTAAATAAACTTAAAACTTTAATTTGAAATATTTAAAAGTTTGGTCATTTGAAGTCTCTTCAAACCCAAGCTTTTTTAATAGTTTAATTGATGGTTCATTTTCTAAATATGATTTTGCAGAAATCCCAAAAAGACCGAGTTTCCTATATAGAAAATCAATTATGACAAGTAAAGATTCATACGTGAATCCATGTCTTTGCTCATCTTTTTTAATACGATATCCAATCTCACATTCGTTATTGTTATTTAATTCACCT
>CAVKEL010000008.1:2567-5516 GCA_963655445.1 Acutalibacteraceae bacterium
ACCTAAAGTAATTTCGCCTATTAGTTTTCCCTTCTTTTTAATTGCAAAACTAAACCATGATTTATCTTTAAAGTCTTTTTGAACCATATCATAGAAATAATCAGGAGTTGCTTCTTGCCCATTTAAATCAGATTTGTAGTCATACCCCCAATACTTATTAAGTTCATCATCCATATATAAATCAAAATAATCATTTTTATCTTCTTCATAAATTGAAGTTAATGATATTTCTTCGTTTACTTTCAAAGTTGGTATTTCTTCTAATAAATCCAAATTGTTTCTTACGTAAAACATATATTTATCAATCATTTTAGTTGGTTTATATTCAAGTTTTGAATATCTTAAACCTTCATCACCTGAATCATCTTCTCTACTAAAATAAGTAATATCTTTATAATAATTTGCAATACATTGAACAAAATATGGATAAACTGATTTGTATTCTCTTAATGCTTTTTCTACATGATCAAAAATGCAATTGTTAAGAATTTCACAAATTGATATTGCAATGATTTTCCCTTCATTTTCAATATAAAAGCAATCAAGTCCGAGTTCTTCAAAATGTTTAGCAATTTCAATAGATTGATTTAATTCGTTTTGAGCTTCATCAGAATCAATAGGTTTTGTCGTACTAAATTCATGTATGAAACTGATTAATCTTTCTTTATCACAGCCCTCACACTTTTTAAAAACAGCGTTTGGGTAGTCTTTTTTAAATTGCTTAACATGATGTCTCTTACTAGAATAAGCTCCACCAGCAAATGTTTGAAAGTTTGAATTTAAATATAAATAATCCGACCAATTTCTATCAAAATAATACTCATTATGAGGAAATCTCTTTTTTAAATCTTCCAAATGCGACTCATCAACACAACAAAATTCTAATTTTTTGCACTTACTATTTAATTCATATTCTTTTATTAAAGAAAACATTTCATCAATATTTTTTCCCATTGGATAATAAAAAGAATAACAATCTTCATCATATATTTCCTTAAAAGTTAATGTATCATTAAAAATAGCATAACTACTTTTAAAATATGTATGCCACATCAATTTTTCCCCTAAGGTATAATCACAACTTAAATATGTATTTTCTTTGTTAAAATAAGGCGGAAAGATTTCTTTAATTTCTTTTAAACCATATTCTTTAAATTCAAGCATAATTTATTTAATTAATTCCTCTAATGCGTAAGAAACACCATCATCCTTACAATCTTTTGTAATTATTTTTGCAACTTCTTTAACTTTTGCTACTGCGTTTCCCATTGCTACACCATTATAATTTTTAATCATTTCAAAATCGTTCATTTCATCACCAAAACAATAACAATCTTCATCTTTAATATTTAGGAATTTAACCAAAGTTGCAACACCTCTTGCTTTATCGGTTTCTTTATTTACGAATTCATGATAAATTTCAGAACTATCAACAAAATGATATTTACTTTGCTCCTCTTTAAAACCAATCTTTTCAAAGTCTTTTTTATGCATAGCAACCATAATTTTTAAAATGCGATCATCATCATTTAATGGTTCAATATTAAAGTCTTGTAAAGGTATATTATTGTTACAAAGCGATTCATTTATTACAGTTCTAGTTTTATAAAAATATCCAACTTTATCAAGGGTATAGCAATATATTGATCCTTTACATTGCATAACTTCTTTTCCATATTTATTATTGAAATCAATAAAATCTTTATATGTTAAAGATACAGAATCTAAAATTTCACCTTGATAGTTATAAGTCCCAGCACCATTTGCTCCAATCACAAATTTATTACCATCATGAAGTAAATCTAAAAACTTTTTTATTCCAATATATGGCCTACCACTTGCAATTGCTATTGCATCTCCCTTATCTAAAATCTTATTTAGATTAGAAATAGTTCTTTTTCTTAATCTTTCAGAAGAACTTACTAAAGTTCCATCAACATCAAATACAAATAATTTCATGGCAACTATTATAACCAAAAAAGTAATATAAGCAAAAATAAATACAGTCTTTTACTAATTAACCTTTCAAATTAAAACAATCTGTAATAAACGTTAAATAATTTGTAATTACAGTTTTATTTTGTGTATTAATTGTTAAATTATATCCATGGTTTTTATGGTTAAAATAATACAAACATTTATCATTTTTATAATTATAAAAGAAAGTCAAACCATTAATTTTTTCACTATTTGTTGCTTCTTTATATTCGGCTAAATCTATAAGATATATGCCATTATTTTCAACATACAATGTAACATTAAGATCTTCGCTTGTATCATAATCAACAAAATAAGCAACAGTATCTCCTGCATTATATGAACTTGTTTCCTCTTTTAATGTGTATTCTACATAAGAATTAATCTTTTTTTCTTCAACAAAAGGTAAAATTTCATTCATTTTATAATTTGGATAGTTTTCTTTTAGTTGATTCATTGATATAGGACTTAGCCCAACTCCTTCAACAGAATTAAATGATTGTTTTGTAAAATAATAACTCATAAAAGCAATTAAAATAGCAAATATAATAAAGGCGGCCAAATAAATGAGTTTATTTTTTGAGTTATTAAGGGAATTGTTTGAACCATGATTAGTGGCTGTGGATGTTACTGGAACTAAAGACTCTTCAGCTACATATTCTCTATTTAAATATTCTTTAGCTGAATTAGTAACATTTTGAGAAGGCATTTTGCCTTCATCTATATATTTAGCAAATATTGCATTGAGTTTTTGATCTTTATTTTCATGCCTTTTCATTTAGCCGCCTCCTTATAATATAAAACAATTCAAATTTTATTTTTGTCCACTTAAATTAAAGTTTTCATATATTCTTCTGCTTTCGCAATTTCTTTTGCAACGTACGATTTTGATTTTCCAATTTCTTTTGCAATTTCTCGAACAGTCATATCAAGAAAATATTTCATATAAACCATTTTCTTAACAATTGGTGG
>CAVKEL010000008.1:5526-9765 GCA_963655445.1 Acutalibacteraceae bacterium
TTGATATCCTCATCACTAGATATTGAATAAAATTCATCAAGATCATCAATTTGTGAAACATTAGTTTCTTTTAAAGAATTTAATGCTGTATTCCTTACGATTTTACAAACCCAAGAATATGCATTTGTTCCTGATTTATATTTATTTACATTTTGAACTATCTTAAGAAAACTCTCTTGTACTATATCTTCTGCAATATAAGAATCTTTTACAATGCCTCTTGCTATTGCAAGCATAACTTTACCCATACAAGAATAAAGGATATCAACCCCATAGTCTTTTCCTTCTTTTATTAAAGATAAAGCATATTCGCTTTTTTCATATAGTTCTTGATTCACTTTGATTCTCCAAGCATTTTTAATTTTATTTCTACAATGCATTAAAAGTAAAGAAATAAAATTTTTTAAAAATTATGGACAAAAGATAAATCTAATTTGTTGTATGTATTGTAACGATTAGGAGGAGCCAAAAGGCATCACATTATGAAAAAGAAACCAACTTTATATATTATTATTCTAAGTTTATGGATTTGTTGCATTTTAATTCTAGGAATATCACTTACAAAAATCATTCTTGGTTTAGAAGAATTCTCAACACCAAAAACAATAACAATTATTATTCTATTAACTATAAATAGCGCTGTACTTGCAATGCTATGGTTAGGAAGCATTAAAGATTTTGTATTTTCTTTGAGTTATGCATTATTTCATAAACGAATTAATAAGGAATATAAGCAAATAAAAGAAGTCCCATTTGATAGAGACAATTCACCAAAAGTCTTATTACTTTATTGCACATGTAATGATTTTAATGAGAATGCATTATCAAAATGCATGGAACAAGACTATCCAAATTTTAAAACGGTTATATTGGATGATAGTAGAGATCAAAAATATATTGAAGAAATTAATAATTTTCATAAACGACATAAAGATATTGAAGTTGTTCGTAGAAAAGATAAAAAAGGTTATAAAGCCGGTAATTTAAATAATTATCTAAAAGGTAGGGAAGATTATGATTATTTTGTAGTTTTAGATAGTGATGAAATAATCCCACCATACTATATTAGACAAATCTTAAAATATTTTGTATATGATAAAAATTGTGGAGCTGTGCAAGCAAGACATAAAGCTCAAAAGGGGGAAAATATTTTCCAAAGACTTATGGGAATTTGTGTTGGTAGCAATGGCGAAACAGTTCAAATTATTAAAAATTTCTATGGAGCAAATGCTTTAATTGGCCATGGAATGACTATAAGTAAAGAATGTTACAAGAAAACAGGGGGGTTCCCATTAGTTGTTGCAGAAGATATTTCCTTTGCAGTAGAGATAAAAAATGCAGGCATGGATATAATTTACGCACCAGATATTCTCTGTTATGAAGAATTTCCAGTTAATTATGTTTCGCTTAAAAAGAGACAATGTAAATGGACACAGGGCAACCTTGAATATATGAGAAAATATGATAAAGATATCAACAATTGTAAAATGTCTTGGTTTGAAAAATTAGATATTAAACTTTCACATTATAGTTTACCAATTGTTCCGCTATTAAGTTTCCTATTAACAATCTGTACTATTACACTTGGCTTTTTAGGATATCCAATTATTAAGTATTCTTTATTAATTTATTTCATTATGATCGTGTTTTTATGTTCGCCAATGATTCCAGACTTATTTGTTTATAGAAATAGTAAAAATGTACTACTATTGATTCCTTATTTCTTCTTAAATATGGCAACTTATGCATCTTTAGCTCCAATGATGTTAAAAACATTACTCTTAGGAATTTGTGGTAAAAAAGCTAAATTTATTGTTACCCCAAAAGAGTCTCAAAAATTCACTTTTATTGAAATAATTAAATATTCATGGGATTCATTATTGTTTGCAGTAATTTTAGGAACTCTAGCAATTATTTCATGCGGTAGTATTTTGCCAGTTATATTTATAGTTGTTGGTTGTTTAGCAGCACCATTTATTATCGTACTTTCAAATATTTCAAAACCAATAAAAAAGCAAGTTATTCAACTTGTAAAAGATTAAGGATTACATTACATCTATCACCTAACCTATTATAGGTAATAGATGTTTTGTTAAATTTCTCCACTAAAAAAGACGCTCCATAACGCGTCTTTTTTCTTTCATCGATTCATAAAACTAAAAATTAAAAGTTTTAGGATCTACATTCTCTACATAGGAATCAACAAAATCAATAAAACTACGACTTACGTTCATCTTACTTTTTTTGGAGAATCCCATTGTTTTAGCAATTTTCTTAATCATTCTTGCCATACAATACTTCCTCCTTTATCTTTTCGTGTGGAATCCAAACAATCCGTAAAAATCATTTGGGTTTATTAGAATATCATGAAGAAAAATGTTGTCAAGAGACTTTTTGAAAAATTTTTCAATGTTTTCATGAAAATAAAAATCTAATTAAAGTACAATCTCTAAAATCATCATAATTGTAAAGCCCATGAAGAACGCAAACATTGAAAGATGATTAAAACCATGTTCCCTAGATTCAGGAATTAATTCATCAAGAGTAACGTAAATCATTGCACCAGCTGCAAAAGAAAGCAGCCATGGAACCAATAATGAAAGTTGCGCTAAAAATAAACCAACTACAGCAAATAAAGGTTCTACGATTCCTGAAAACATGCCAAATATAAATGCTTTGCTTCTTTTCATACCATCACCATATAAAGGGATAGAAACAGCAGCGCCTTCTGGAATATTTTGAATTGAGATACCAATTGCAAGTGATAAAGCTGCACTACTTGCTGCTAAACTTGCTTCATCTTTCAAAAGCAAAGCGAGACCACATGCAAAACCTACAGATAAACCTTCTGGAATATTATGAATTGTTACAGCAAAAAAGAATTTAAAATTTTCTGAAATTGCTTTATTTTGAATTCCTTCTTCTACATTTTGGATTTTATGGAAATGAGGAATAATTTTATCTAATAAATAGAGCATAAACCCACCTAAAACAAAGCCTATAACTGGAGGAATAAAACTCCAATTATTATAAATATCACTTATTTTTGATTCTTCAATAGAAGGAAGAATTAAACCAAAAAATGCAGCAGCAATCATAATTCCACCAGCAAAGCCTAAAATTATACTTTTCATTTTAGGACTTAAATCTTTCCTAAAAAAGAATACAAATGAAGACCCTAATGTCGTTGATAAAAATATTATAGCTATCGAAATAATTGTTATTAAATTTGAATTAGACATAAACAACCTCCAATCTCTTAGATTTGAAATTATATCAATCACTTATTTTTTGTCTAATAAAATACTTGCATTGCTAACGCATATATAAAATATAAATTTTCTTTTATTGACAAGAAAGAGTGCTAATATTATTATGAAAATGAACAATGTTCAATATAAGGTAATTTTATGAATACAAACATCACATCAAAAGAAGAAATATTGAAAATCAGCAAAGAATTGATTCAAAATGAAGGAACTTCATCAATAAGCATTAGAAAAGTAGCAAAAGCCGCTGATATTGCAGTTGGATCTGTTTACAATTACTTTGGTTCAAAAGATGATTTAGTTAATGAAGCAATTGAAAGTGTTTGGAGAGAAATTTTCCATGGGACTCAAGATGAAGATGTTTTTAATGATATTATTTCTTGCGTAACCTGGATGTATAAAAGAATGGAGAATGGTTCAAAAAAATATCATGAATTTTTTAATCTTGATTCTTTTAGCTACCTAAAATCAGATAATAATCAAGAACAAGATCATATGGATAAAACTTGGAGACATATACTAGATGGTATCGTTCAAGTGCTAAAAAAGGATAATAAGATACGAGATAATGCTTTTAATGCTGAATTCACAGAAGAAAAATTTGCTTCAATTATTTTTACTTTATTATTAAATTCATCTATTAAAAAAGATTTCGATCCATCTGCCTTAATAGAAATTATCAAAAGAACTGTTTATTAATGATGACTTTTAAATATTATTTTATTTGCTTCAAAATGAACAACGTTCATTAAAGGAGGACTAATACTACAAACTATAAAAGTACTCGCAATCATTAGTTTCGCTAGTTTTAGATATAGGCAGGAGGTGATAAACAAAAAAATGAATTATTAGCATCTGTACGTTAAAAAATCATTTATGGAAAACAATTAAAAAAGGAGAGTCAAGTATGAAACGTTATATTACAACATCATTCATTTATGCATTAATTGCGATGGCAGGCGGAGTATTC
>CAVKEL010000009.1:0-6641 GCA_963655445.1 Acutalibacteraceae bacterium
AAAAAAGGCTAATTTATAGCCTCTAATCAAATTAATTATGCTTTTCAAATTTAGATAAGACCCACTCAGTTTCTCCATTAAGCATAATTCCTATCTTTTTTAATATAACATCTTTATCTTCTTTCATATCATTTTTTATCCAATCAAGAACAACCCCAATTAAAAGATGTTTATATGCATTTGTAACAAATACAACGTCTTCATCACCAACTTTATGACCATTAATTTCTTCTTTTACTACATGCATTACTAAGTCATAAACAATAGGATCTAAAATAAGTTCAACATTTCCTCTAGAATTAAAGCGATATGCACTTAAAACAAGATTTTTATTTTCGTAGCAAACATTAAAAATATTAGCCATTCCTTCAAGCCAATTAGAAGCATCATATTTTCCATTTAATGAATTTTTAAATTCTTCTTTCAAACTATAATCTAAAAGTGAATATATATCTTCAAAGTGATAATAAAAAGTCATTCTATTTACACCACAAAGATTAGTAACATCACTTACCGTAATCTTCTTTAATGGTTTTTCGCCAAGTAATTTAATAAATGCTTTTTCTAATGCTTTTTTAGTTAATTCATTTGCCATTTTAATACCAGTATTTTCAAAAATATTTTAATAAAAAACTTAATTTATATTAATAATCAATTTAATATTCTCTATTTTTTAGACTGATTTAATAATGTAATAATTATTAAACACAACAAGCATAAACAACAAAATTAGTCGCCAAGTTTGCTCAATCTTTATCTCTTATTGAGATTATGTTATTTAAGTTTATTGTAAACCATGTCGTAAACTTATTGTCAACCTTATCGTAAACCGTGTCGTAAACTATATCGTAAACCATGTCGTAAACTTATTATTCAAAAACTCTAAAATAGACATGATCATATCTATTTCATTCCTGACCATTAATTTTCCATAGGTGGCAAAATTGCTCCAGTTATCTTTTTAGGTGTATATAATTCTTCAAGATAATCACAATCTTCATCAGTTAATTCAACATCTACAGATTTACAAGCATCAACAAAATGATTAAGTTTAGTAGCTCCAACAATTGCACTTGCTATGCCTTTCTTAAATAACCATGCAAGACTAATTTGCGCCATAGATACATTATATTTTTTAGCAAGTTCATCAACTCTTTTAATTATTAACAAATCATTATCCATTTCCTTATCATATTTCTTTTTTAAAGTTTGATCAGTTTGACTTCTTAAAGAATCACTATTCCAAGTTAAACGAGTCAAATGTCCACCTGCTAATGGAGAATAAGGAATCAAAGAAACTCCATATTGTTTACAAACAGGAATTAGTTCTCTTTCATCTTCTCTATAAAGTAAATTATAGTGATTTTGCATGGTTGAAAATAAAGTTAAACCATATTTTTCCGCTACTAATTGAAGATTATGGAATTGATATCCAAACATGGCTGAAGCACCAATGGCTCGCACTTTTCCTTCTTTTACAAGATCATTTAAAGTTGACATTACTTCTTCCGTTGGAGTGTCATAATCAAATCTATGGATTTGATATAAGTCTAAATAATCCGTTTGTAGATTCTTTAAAGTTTTTTCAATTTCTCTTCTTATTGCTTCTTTAGATAATTTTCCTTCATTAAAATAAACTTTAGAAGCTATAACAACTTTGTCTCTAGGAATACCAAGTTCCTTTAAAGCATTTCCAATATATTGTTCACTAGTTCCTTTTGAATAAGTATTGGCTGTATCTATAAAATTTACACCTAAATTGAATGCTTCTTTAATCATTTTAGTTGTTTCTTCTTGATTTAAAGTCCATTCATGAAAATTAGTTGAAGTATCTCCAAAAGACATTCCACCAACACAAATTTTAGAAACAATTATTCCAGTTTTTCCAAGTTCTACGTATTTCATATTTTGCTCCATATCTTATAAAAATATTATAAATAATATATGTAATAAAATTTAACAAAAATCACCAAAAAAATATTTACATATTTGTGTCAAATATGATTTAGGTAGGACAGAATCAATGCTTATTTCAATTCTTTTAATTTAATAAATAAATCAAATAATGTATTTATTGGATAATTAGTTTCTTTATATTTGCTAGCAGGACCAATCCCAAAAGTAATAAAACCACCACTATTACCAGCATCAATTCCAGAAACTGCATCTTCAACAACAGCGCATTCTGATGGATTTAAATTTAAAAAATCTGCTGCTTTTAAGAATACTTCTGGATCAGGTTTACTTTTAGAAATATTGTTTCCATCAGATACAGCATCAAAATATTCAGATAGACCCGTTTTTTGAAGAATTAAATTAGTATTTTTTGATGAAGAACCTACTGCTAATTTATAACCATCATTTCTTAATTTGATTAAAACTTTTCTAACATTTTCATCAACATCATTTGGAGTCATTTTACTTAAAAAACCACGATATATTTCGTTTTTCTCATCTGCCATTTCTTCTTTTTCTGCATCCGAAAATGTTTCCTTAGAATAAGATAAAATTATTTCTAAACTATCCATTCTAGAAACGCCTCTTAATCGATCATTAATTTCATAAGAAAAAGGTATCGAAAATTTATCCGCAATTTTCTTCCATGCTAAATAATGATATTCATCAGTTGATAATAAAACTCCATCTAAATCAAAAATAACGCCTTTAATCATATAACTAATCCTTAAAATACTTTCTTAAAAAATAACATGGTGTACAACTCCAAGCATGACAATAACTATTCACAGCTTTTCCTCCATATGGAGATTCATTTGGATTGCTAGGATTAAATAATTCATAGAATGTATCAGCACCTTGATTAATCATTTCACCCCAGTATTCTTTCATTACTTCTTTTGCCTCATCTTTTAATTCTGAAGCAATTAAAGCTTCAATGTAATAGTGCATCAAGTATGGAGTAACTGGCCTTATTGCTTCACTATTTGATTTTAATCTCTTTAAAATATTTCTATTTTCTTCTTCATTTAATAAACCTGCTAAAATAAACCAAATATTTGTTGCATATGAAATTTGTCTATCTTTACCACTTACAAATAAACCTTTTGCTTTATCGTAAAAATATTCAATTGATGCAACTTCTTTTTTAACAATATCTGCTTTAAAACTTGAAGAATCTAACCCCAATTTATCTAATAAATTTACAAGATTTTTTTCTGCGTAAATATAAATTGCTTGAGCCCCTGCTTGTTTATTTAGTTCAAGCGACCAATCTAAAAAGCACCACCCTAATTCATTACTATCTTTAACAATATCTTTATCAAAATTTTCCCTTGCTAATAAAATTTGTTTTCTAGCAATTGGCAATAAATCATTTATGGTTTCTAAATCATTTGTAGCAACAAAATAATCATATAAAGTTGGTATAAATAACAAAGAATAATCAAACATACTTTTTTCTTCGCCAACAATATTTGGTTTTGTATATATTGATTGAGGTATTTCACCTTTCTCATTTGCACAACCCGCAAACAAATAAAGACATCTTTTCACCAGATCATTATCTTTAAAAGTAAAATAATTTGCTAAAGCCTCTAATCTAAGGTCGCCTAACCATAATCTTTGATCTCTTTTTGGCCCATCCTCAAATTCAGTTTGCATGCATTCACTTAAGGTTTTTATAGCAACTTTATCAATCTTTTTCTCTAAATCATCACAACCAGCTAATTCTACTTTTTTAGTTGCACTAGTCACACTATCTATTTCTGCTTTATCAATATTAAGCAAACATTTACTAGATGTTGCAATCACTGATATTTCAATATATCTAAATGCATATCTTCTACTAAAATTGTATATGTATGGAAACTCATCAATATGAATAATCTCTTCTTGAATCCATGATTTTGAAATCCATCCATTATAAGATGATGTGTCTTCATCTAATTCCTGTTTTACTTCGCAAAAACGCACTTTTAATAAACTTGGTGAATCATAATGCAAGCCTTCAGTTGAAAAATAAATCGTAGGATATCCAACAAAATGATTACCACAATCAAAAACAACTTTATCGCCATTTTTGCATTTAAAATTTCCTATAAAAGTGTGGTTTTCATGCACTAAATTTGGTTTTAATTTTTCTGCTTTTTCTATAAATAATTTATTACTCATAATCTTGTATCCCATTTCCCACAGAATGGATCGACTGGACTAATCCCCAAAAATTTACTTCTACCAAGAAGTTTTTCAAGTAACTCTTTTAAAACAATATCAGTTCCACCATATGTATTAATATAAGTTTTAATTCTTGGAGCATCTAAAAGGTGATATGGATTTTCAAGAGAAATCATAATTGTAGGTATTTCGTTAATTAATGTGGGCACATCAGCTCCCATTGGTTCAGCCCATTCAATACGAACAACTGTTTGATTTGATTTTGTTGCAAGAGAAACTAAATAAATAACTAAATCGTAATTATTTTTATAATCAGAAATAGGTTTCGCCATTCCTTCCCAACCTCCTGTTGGTTCAAAAATATCAACGTTAAAACCTTCATTTCTTAACATTTCAATGAATTTATCACATGCACCTGAAGTTGTTCCACCTCCAACAGCACTACTTCCCCCTTCTTTTTTATAAACTAAAATCTTTTTATATTTTTCATTATTTAATGGCAAGACTCCTTTTTCTTCTTTAACAAGGGTGATACTTTTATTTGCAACTTCTTTTGCAATTTCAAAATGTTCTTTTGAATTTACGTATTTTTGTATTTTATCTAAATCTGGTAAGTTATTTTTCTTATGTAGTTTTAAAGAAGCTTTTAAAGCTAAAATTCGAGTGACAGCTTCATCAAGTCTTTCTTTTGAAATAACTCCATTTTTGACCCCTTCTCTCATGAATTTAAAATCTTCTTCTAGATTTTTAGTAAATAAAAACATATCACAACCAGCTGCTATAGTTAATGGGACTGCATCGCTCCTTTTCATCACTGTTATCATTCCGGCCATTGTTGTAGAATCACTAATAATTAATCCATTAAAGCCTAATCTTTTTCTTAATAAATCATTCATTAATTCCTTTGAAATTAATCCAGGTAATACTTCTTCATCTTTTAAAGATGGATTTAAATATTTAGAATATGCAGGTTGCATAATATGCCCTACCATTACAGTTTTTACGCCATCATCAATGCAATTTTTATAGATATATCCATATGTTTTATCCCATTCATCAATAGACAAAGAATTTATTGAAGCAACCAAATGTTGATCTCTTTCATCAACACCATCTCCAGGAAAATGCTTAATCGAAGCAGCAATATCATGTTTTTGAATTTCTTCAATATATTCTTTTGCAAATGATGAAACAACTTCTGGATTGCTTCCAAATGTTCGAGTGTTTGTTATTGGATTATGATAATTTAGATCGATATCAATAATTGGCGCAAAAGACCAATTAATACCAAATGCTCCAGCTTCTTCAGATATGACTTTCGCAAGTTCACGAGCGAATTTTTTATCACCTGTTGCTGCAATAGCCATTTCTGCACCAACTTTTATTCCTCCATAACATAATTGATTTAACCCAGCTTCAAGATTTGCTGATATTAAAAGTGGAATTTTAGCATATGTTTGTAAACGAGTAACTGTATTTATCAATTCATCCTTACTCATTGTTCTAGTCATTACACCACCAATCTTAAGACCAGATGCTAAGAATTTTAAATATTCTTCATCATCAGTATAAGTAATAAGACAAAATAATTGAGAAATCTTTTCTTCTTCAGTCATCAATTTTAATGTATTTTCGACCCACAAAATATCTTCATCAGATAAATAAAATGGTTTGTTTTTTAAATTCATTATTAAGCCTCAACTTTCTTATTATTCTTTTTAAATAGTTTGCCAGTAAACAAAAGCTTAATTGTGTTTTCATTATTTAGATAAATCAAAAATAAAACTAATAATACTGCATTAATTATTGATTGAGTTGAAGAATTAACTTCGTTTGAAAAAACAACAAACGTTGAATTTAAAAATGACATTGAAATTCCTGCTAGTAAATATCCAAATTTATCGTTCGAATATCTTCCAATAAATCCGCCAATAAACATAGGTAAAAATGCAGTAAACATGATACTAATCGATCCAAAATTAAGCGATCCACCATTAACTAATGTAGTTCTTGCAGCATTTAAAAATCCAACAATACCCATTAAACCACCACAAATCATATAGCAAATTAATGCATTTGGAACTTCTTTAATACCTGTATTGACAGAAACTCTTTGACCTTCTTTTAAAGCTTTATAATTTAGTCCAAATTTAGTGTAATCAAATAAATAAATTATTAAAGCTACTACAACACAAATAATAATAAATGAATAGTACCAAGCATTATTAAATGCAGTCATCGAAGCATTTCTAACTTCAGAAGTAATATAACTTCCTTCAGTAATTGTGTATGTAATTCCTTCTAAAATTAAAGTAACTCCTAATGATGTAATAATTGGAGGTATTTTTAAGAAAACATATATTAATCCAGAAATTGAACCAATTATTAAACCAAAAATAATGCTCAAAAATAACATTAAAACAGCAGAACCACTTCCACCATTTAAGATTAAATAACTAACTTTAGAAGAAATCACCATTGATAAAACAGCCATTGATCCTAAAGAAAAA
>CAVKEL010000010.1:0-1159 GCA_963655445.1 Acutalibacteraceae bacterium
CCAATCCCCAATCCCCATTTTAACTTTTCTGTGATTTTAATTAATAATTAAAATCTTTTTAAAATTTTTAATTATTTAACTTCAATAATTTCAATTTCGTATGGTTCATCAGCTCTAACGGTAACTTTATCACCAGCTTTTTTTCCAATTAAAGCGACACCAAGAGCGCATTCATTTGAAATTTTCATATGTTTTGGATCACTTAATGGATCAGATTCAATTGATGAAACGATTTTAACTTCTAAAGTTTCTCCACATGATAAATCTTTAAATGTAACAACATTTGAAATATTAATTGTTTTTCCTTTTTTATCGCTCACAACTTTAGCATTAGCAAGAATTGTTTCAATTTCTTTAATACGCGCTTCAACTTGTGCTTGTTTATTTCTAGCTGCATCATAATCAGCGTTTTCTGATAAATCACCCATTGCACGAGCATTATTTAATGCTTCAATAACTTCAGGACGTTCAACATCGATTAAATTTCTATATTCTTTATTAAGTTGTTCTAAACCTTCTTTTGTTAATACAAATTCTTTACTCATACATGTTTCCTCTATTTTTGCTCAAATATTATACATTAATTAGTGTCTATAATCTATAAATAAATTATTTGATTTCTTGAATCTTAGGGTCCTCATTATAGGCATCAAAAACCTCTTGAGCCTCTTCGAATTCCTCTTCATCAGTAACTTCTAAAACTTCGTCGTTATCGCCATATTTTAAGATATAAACAGTATCTGGATCGCTAGAATCATAAGCAAATACATAGTCTGTTTCTCTTTCAGGATTATGGTATGTAAATAAAATTTTTAGTAAATATTCATTACCTTCATCATCTTTAATAATAACTTCATTATCGTTTAAATGGTCCATAATTAAGTCCTTTCTATTTTTCTTTATAATTTCTTAAAAAATCTTCTAAAATAACGACTGCACTATACATATCGATAACTTCAGTGATTTTTTTCTCGTTATATCCACTATCTCTTAGTCTTTCATGTGCTTCAATCGTTGAATATGATTCATCATATTTAATAAATTTAATTTTATCATTTTCTTCATTTATTTCTTTAATAAATCTATCGACTGAATCACATCTTTCCCCTTTTTGACGGTCAATTTGTAATGGATAACCAATAACAACATCGAATATTTG
>CAVKEL010000010.1:1169-4213 GCA_963655445.1 Acutalibacteraceae bacterium
CTTCAGCTAAATGAGTTTTTGCAGCTTTATAATTCCCATGACTAAAACGAAATTCTTCATAAGGATGAGCAATTCCAATTACATCACTTTTTGCAAGGCCCATTGTAGTGGTTCCTAAATCTACACAAATAAATTTCTTCACCATCTTATTTTAAAACAACTTTCTTTGCTGAGTCTAATTTTTCAAGAGAAACAACGCTACCTTTTGACATATCAGGTCTGCCACCTCCAGCACCTCCTAAGATGTCAGTAATACTCTTCAAAATGTCCTTACTCTTTACACCATTATCTACTAATTTTCTACCAATTCCGCAAATAATTGGATTTTTTCCATTATCATCGCCGATTAAAACAATTGTATAATCATCGCATTTTACCTTCAATGAATCATAGATTTTCATGAGAGCTTCACTGCTATAATCCTTTAAATATTCAAAGAGCATATGTGATTTTTCAAACTTGGCTTCGAGATCATGAGCTTTTTCTTTTGCTAAATCATCAAACAAAACTTTGTATTTATTTGACATTTCATCTAATTGATTCTCAATTGATTTTACTCTGTCAATTGATTCTTTATAACTCTTAGCATCGACTTCTTCTTTGATTTCGTTGAGTAATTCTTCTCTTTGTTTTAATAATTCAAAAGCGCCAAAAGATGTCTTGGCTTGAATTCTTCTAACACCATTAGCAATACTCCCTTCAGATTCAATAACAAATACTCCAATATCAGAAGTGTTTTTTACATGATTGCCACCACAGAATTCTTTTGAAACATCACCAAAAGAAACAACACGAACTTCTTTACCATATTTTTCATCAAATAATGAGATTGCACCCACTTTTTTAGCTTCTTCAATAGGTAAAACTTGTGTAGTATTATCGATTGCATCAGCAATATATTCATTAACAATTCTTTCAACTTTTTTAAGATCAACATCACTAATCTTTTCAAAATGAGTAAAATCAAACCTTAAATACTCTTCATCGACATAACTACCTTTTTGCTTGATATCATCGCCTAAAACTTCAATTAATGCACTTTGTAATAAATGTGTTGCACTATGATTTTTAGAAATTGCAAAATGTCTCTTTTTATCAATTGAAAGAGTGAATTCATCCCCCATTTTAATTGAGCCATACAAAACTTTTACATTATGTAAATGTTGTTTATTTGGAGCATTAGTGACATTTACTACATCTGCTCTACAATTTTCATTTTCAATAAAACCAATATCAGCAACTTGACCACCCATTTCAGCATAGAAATTAGTTTCCTTAAAAACAACTTCACCTTCATCACTAATTTCATCCACTTTTACCCCATCTTTAAACAAACCAATAACTTTTGATTTAATATCGTTAGATTGATAGTCATATAAAGATTCTTCTTTGAAATCTAATAAATCTTTTGATTGTTTGTTGAATGATTCGACATTTTTACGACTTGCACGAGCTAATTCTTTTTGGCGTTCCAAACATTCTTCAAATTTATCTAAATCAACAGAAACACCTTTATCAGCGCAAATTTCTTTAGTTAATTCAATTGGGAAACCATAGGTATCATATAATTTGAAAGCATCTTCTCCTGATAAAACTTTCTTGTTATTAATCATATTATCAAGGATTTCTTCACCGCTATTTAAAGTTTTAATAAACTTTTCTTCTTCAGCTTTGATCATCTTTTTAACAACTTCTTTTCTATCTAATAAATATGGATAGAAACATTTCATATTGTCGCAAACTACATCAACTAATTTATATAAGAAAGGTTCATATAAGCCAAGTTTTTGACCATAACGCATAGCTCTACGCAAAACTCTACGTAAAACATAACCTCTTCCTTCATTTGAAAACATTGCACCATCTGCTAAAGCAAATGTACAACTTCTAATATGATCAGCAATAACTCTATAAGGCATTAAATATTCACCATCATATGGTTTCTTGCACAACTTTTGAGTCGCTTCTATATAAGGATAAAATAAATCAGTTTCAAAGTTTGTTTCAGTTTCTTGCATAACGCAAGTAATTCTTTCAAGACCAGCTCCTGTATCGATGTTTTTGTGTGGCAATTCCTTATAATCTTTTCTTTCAACTCCATTTACAGCATTATATTGAGAGAAAACAATACCCCAAATTTCAATATAACGATCGTTTTCCATATCTTTTGCAAGCAAATCAATACCTACATGTTCTGGATCATATTTTTCTCCTCTATCAAAGAAAACTTCAGTATTAGGACCACATGGGCCTTCACCTATTTGCCAGAAATTACCTTCAAGAGGTATTAAATGAGACTCTTCACAGCCTTGTTCCATCCAAAATTTCTTGGTTTCTAGATCACTTGGATGATATGTGAAATATAATTTATCCTTTGGTAAATCAAAATATTTTTCACTTGTTAAAATTTCCCAAGCAAATGAAATAGCTTCTTTCCTGAAATAATCACCAATTGAAAAATTACCTAACATTTCAAAGAATGTATGATGTCTAGCAGTTCTTCCAACATTATCAATATCATTTGTTCTAATACACTTTTGAACATTAGTAATTCTCTTTGATTCTGGAACTTCACTGCCATCGAAATACTTCTTTAATGCAGCAACACCTGCATTAATCCATAGTAAAGTAGGGTCGTTATGAGGTACTAAACTTGCACCTGGCTCAACAACGTGTCCTTTTGATTTAAAGAAATCTAACCACATTTGTCTGATTTCTTGAGATGTCATTTTCTTCATAAATTCACTCCTTAAAAATAAAAAAAGTCCCTAACGCATAGGAACGATTGTATCGCGGTACCATCCTAATTCTTTATTCAAGCACTTAATTAATTACTGTAACGCTGTAAAGCGGGCTCTTAACCTTTTTATAGGAAATGGCTTGTCTAGTTTTCATAAATTCTTGCACCAAACGAATTCTCTCTAAAATGAAAATTTAAACTTAATTTCCGAAAAATATTATATAAAAAATGAAAAAATATGTAAATAGGTGTCCATGTCAACCCCTAATTGAATGATTCTGCTAATCCAAAATGTCGGTTTTAG
>CAVKEL010000011.1:0-6505 GCA_963655445.1 Acutalibacteraceae bacterium
AATATGGTAATTCATATCTTTGCAATTTAGCTTGTTATATAAAAGAAAGATATCCCAGACTTAAAGGATTTATTAGAGTAAGTCTTTATAGAATGATGCAATTTTATGAAACTTATAAAGATTATGAAATTGTCTCACCACTGGTAAGACAAATTAGCTTAACTGATAAACTATTGATTTCATCGTATAAGTTATCAGCGGAAGAAAAAAGAATTTAATAAAAACTATGTATTTAGTATATCAAAATAACTTATATTTATTGCTGTGACAAGGATTTAAGGAATACCTAAAAAGTATGCTTAAGAAGAATTTATAGTTGTGAGACAATTAGATCTCATAATCTATAAACAAAATGAGTTAGAAAAGTTGATTTTTAGAGTTTAATAAGTGGTTGAAAAAAATGAACAATTTTAAAGTTCAGCGAGACATTGTGAGACCATTTATCATTTAATATTATTAAAATGCAAAATTATGGGAAGAGAAATTGAATACGTATTTTATAACAGACTTCATCAATAAATATTTTAAAAAAATAAGGGAGGTAATGAATGAAATATATAAGAATGAAGATAAGAGATCATTTTATTAATCTTATTAAAAACGGAACGAAGAAACATGAATATAGACTTGCTGCGCCTAAATATGCTGATATTTATATCGGAGATGTATTGGTTCTTATTTCAAATCAAAATAAGGATAATTATATTAAAGTATTTGTTGATTCTATTGAAACTTTTAAAAGCTGGGATGATGCTCTTTGTAATTATTGGGAGAGTGATTTTAAAGGATTGTATAACTCACTCTCCGATATTCTCAAAGAATGTCGTGAATTTTATGCAAAAGAAGAAGTAGAGAAATATGGAATTAAAGTTTTTTCAATCAAACCATATGTTAAGAGCCTAAAGCAAGGAAGATATCTTTTTGATACAAACACCATTATAGAAAAAGAAAGCTTCAATAACGCTTCTAGTGAAGTGGCTATGTGCTACTTGGCAATTGACAAGCTTAATGGCCAGAAGTTTATTCATGAAAAAACAATTTCAGAAATTGAAAAACATAAAGGTGAAAACACAAAAATCAACATGCTTACAAAATTGAAAGCATACCAACATTTGATTTCATGTTCTAAAAGCGTGAGCGATTTTGAGTCAGTATGCTCTAAATTTGCTCTTGACGAAAATAGTCAAATCGATAATGAAATTTTGCTACAAGTCTATAATGGCAACGTTGATTTTTTAATTACTTCTGATAAGAAGATTATTAAAAAAGCAAAGTTATTGTATTTAAATGATTGTGTTTTGTCACCTAATGATTTACTCAAAAGAGTAGATGAAGAAAATCCAAAATTAGTTAATTATGATGTTTTATCAATCGAGTTGGTGGATATTGGAACATTAGATATAAATGATAACTTTTTCAATTCTTTAAGAGATGATTATGGCGTCATTGAATTTAATAATTGGCTGAGAAAAAAGAGTAATAAACAGGCATATGTTTTCAAAAATAACGAAGGTCTGCAAGGATTTTTATATTTAAAAATAGAAGATGAAAACGAGGATTATACTAATTTTAAACCAATATTTAAGCCTGCCAAAAGACTAAAAATTGGGACGTTTAAAATTGTTCAATCTGGTATGAGACTTGGAGAAAGATTTTTAAAAATAATTTTTGATAATGCTATCAAAAGTAAAGTCGATGAGATTTATGTTACTATGTTTGAGGAAAAAAGGCCTGAAGTAATGCGTTTAAGGGCTTTGCTAGAAGAATGGGGATTTGTTGAAACTGCTATAAATATTAAAAATGGTGAAGTAGTATTAGTAAAGAAACTTAATGTATATGATAAAAGTAAATCACCAAAATTTAACTATCCTTCAATAAATACAGACGTAAGGTATATGATGCTTCCTATAGCCTCTGAATATCACACAAAACTTTTCCCTGATTTGCATTTGAAGAATGAAACACTTTGCGTTGATGATGAAGGGGCTTGTGGCTACGCTATTGAAAAAATTTATGTTTGTGGATGGAAAAAAATTGAGGCATACCCTGGCGATATTGTATGTATATATAGGATGGGAGAATATTATAAAACATACACATCTGTTATTACAGGGACTGCTATTTTAAATGAAGTAATTTATCCAAAAGATGAGGCTGAATACATTAAAATTTGTAAAAACAAATCTGTTTTTTCCGAAGAACAACTTAGAACATTTTTTAGAAATAAAAAATATCAAGCTATAATAAAAGTTTTGTATTACAATAGATTTGATTTTAAGGTAAATTTAAAGAGTTTGTATGATAATTGTATCATAACAAAAGATGGACCTGGACCAAGAATCAACACTTTTATTGATAAGAAACATTTTGATTTACTCACAAAATTAGGAAAGGAGTTGAGTTAGCATGAAAAACATCGTAATTTCAATCAACCCAAAGCATGTGCAAAACATCATTAACGGATCAAAGAAATTTGAATATAGAACTAAAGCAGCGAAAGAAGATATAGATAAAATTATTATTTATGAAACGATGCCAGTTAAAAAAATAGTTGCTGAAGTAGAAATAGTTGATGTCTTAATAATGAAACCTTCTGATTTGTGGGAAGTAACAAAAAAGCAATCAGGAATAACAAAAAAATACTTTGATGATTATTTTGATGGCAGAAAAATAGCCTATGCCTACAAACTTGGGAATGTCAATGTTTATGATTCACCAAAGGAACTGAAAGAATTTGGGTTGAAAGCTGCACCTCAATCTTTTGTTTATGTAAATTGTTAAAGACTAGTAATAAAATAAAAAAACAAGCAAGTTAAAATTTTCAATTACAACAATATTCTCGCATTCTTAATTTAGAAATCTTCTTTCAACATTTTCCCCTCATCTGTCTAAAAGCTAAATTTTGCATGATATAATAGAAATGTATTTTTATTTAAGAGGATTTAATGACAAAACTGGAGAAAGCATCAGCATTTATTGATGATGATAAGATTAAAGAAGCTGAAGAGTTATATCTTGAAATATTTAATGATAAATATTCATTTTTAAATGATAAAAACGAAGCTGCATTAGAATTAGGATACATTTATCTTGGTGATTTTGATGATATAGAAAATAACATAGTTTTTAAAGATTTAAACAAAGCTAAATATTATTTTAGAGTTGCTTATATTAAGGGATTATATGAAGCAAAGTTAGAACTTGCTTTAATTTACACTTTAGATAAAGGTTCAATGACAGAAGAAATGGAATTTGCTATAGATACTTTATTATCTAGTAAATATGAAAATATTTATAAAAACGAATGTATAAACTTAATTAATAATTATATTGATAGAGTTTGGAAGGATTCTTTAAATACTTTAGAGTTAGATCAATTATTTAAACTATTATCATCTTATGAATCTAAATCAAAAAATAAAGATGTAATCAAAACAATTCATAGTTATCGAAAGAAAATATCAAAATTAGTTTCTGAGAAATTATTAAGTGAAGTAAGTAGTGTAGGTGAATGTTATAAAGCTAAATCAATACTTTATGATTTAAATATTGATAATGTAGTTGGTGGAGCAATTGGTAAACTTAATGAAGAAATAGTTAGATTTGAAATTGTAGATTTTAATGATATTAATAAAGCTGAAAAAATCTTTTATGATATTAGAAGATTTGATAAAAAAGAAACTTCAAAATTATCAACTTTATTTAATGATAGCTTATATTTAAAGTTAGCAGTTTCTTATGCTTATGGAAGAAACAATGCTCCGATAAATTATGGTAAATCAATTGAATATTTTTCTAAAATTACAACAAATGTTTTAATTAATAAAGCAAATGAAAAATTAGAAGAAATAATCAAAGATTTAGTAACAAAAGGTGAATTTAAATATGCTTTATTATTCGTTGATTCATTAAGTGATGATAAAGAAAAAGAAGAAATTAGAAACTTAATTAATAAGAAAGATGAAGCAATAAAATTCTATAAAGTTTTAGAAAGAGCTAATGAAGGTAGTCTTGAAGATAAGCTAAAACTTGCATCATTTTATAAAGATGGATTTTGCGTTGAAAGAGACTATCAAAAATCATTTGAAATGTATTTTGAGATTTTATTTGAATATAAATCAAAAGAAGCTTTTGATGAACTTTTTGATTTTTATTCTTGCTGTGAAGATGATATCGAGCCTGATATGCTAGAAATAGATTTTCTTCAATATGGAAAAGATTCAAATATTGAATTTAATGAAGAAGAAAAAGAAATGTATGATTCTTTAAGGCAAATGTTTGCTAAATATGACAAAAACATCACCTCATTTATTAAAATGGATGATATAGATCGCTCAAATCTTGCTAAAGAAATTAAAAGAAGAGGAATTACAAAACTTGTTCATTTTACCTCGGAAGATAACCTTGCTTCGATATTAAAAATGGGAGGAATTTTATCAAGAAAAGAACTTGATAAACATCCTGGCGTTGAATATTCAATAACTGATTACAATCGATTTGATGAAGAATTAAATGGTATTAGTATTTCAATAACTAGACCAAATGAATATATGCTTAATTATAAAATTAGAAAAGGATTAATTGAAAATCCATATATTATTGATATTAGGCCAGAATTACTCCTTGATCCTGATATGAAATTTCTATTTTGTGAAAGTAATGCCGCAAGAAAAGATAAACATAAAGGAAGTTTTTATAAAGATTTTTTAAGAATGTTTCAAGATGATGAACCAGTAAGAAATTCAAAAGGATATATAACTTCAGCTGAGAGAAAATATCTTTATTTAGATGATAATTTAACAACAGATATACAAGCTGAGATATTAGTAGAATGTAAAATTCCGATGAAATATATTATTGGTGCCCATAAATATAAAGAAGAGATTTAGATTAGGAAAAATAAGTTTATAAAAGTTCGTTGTTGCTGTGGCAATCGAAGCTGATATTCTAAAATAATAGAGTATTTTGATTTAAGAAGAGATTTATTGACTAAAATTACAAACTATAAAACAAAAGTCTTAGGTTAAATACAATTGAAATTAAGGTTTTAATAAGTTAATTGGTACAACATAGATATCATCAATTTTGTAACATGGACCACAAGCTGTAAGAACCATCTTGAATGATGGTTTTTTCATTGATTCATCAATAGTTAATTCTAATTTGT
Source organism: Acutalibacteraceae bacterium (assembly GCA_963655445.1). Lineage (GTDB taxonomy): Bacteria > Bacillota_I > Bacilli_A > RFN20 > CAG-826 > Onthovivens. The sequence goes on from CAVKEL010000011.1 coordinate 5,168, forward strand.
TTAAATTTTTGATTCCTTCGTTTATTCCTTCTTCTGAACCAAGTTTTATTTCGATAGCACCCCATTTTCCATTATTAAGATGAATGATTGCATCACATTCTAAATCATTACTATCTCTATAATGGAATACTTTTCCATCAAGATAAGTAGCATATACTCTTAAATCTCTAATAGCTAAATCTTCAAACATTAACCCAAAAGTTCTTGCATCATTTAATAAATCATTTGGTGAAATATCTAAAGATAATGCAGCGATTGAAGTGTCAACAAAATGTCTAGTAGAAGTTGTTCTAATTGAGGCTTTACTTCTTAATGAAGGAGCCCAAGCATCCAAATCTTCAATCAAAAATAAGTTTTCTGCGATTTTTAAGTATGAATCAAATGTTTTCTTATCTAAAGAAAATGAATTTGCAACGATATCATTATAAATATTTTGATATTTTGTTTGACTTGAGATATTTCTTGCATAACTTTTTAATAGTAATCTCAAAGTATTAGGATTTTTATTTTTTAATTCTTCATTATCACTATTTTGGAAATTAAATATGGATTCATAATAGTTTCTTGTAATATCTAAAGCTACTTCTTCATCATCATTGATTGATCTAGGCCAGCCACCTCTACAAATATAAAAAGCAGTTTTAGTTAAGGTATATCCTTTATTTTCGTCATAAACTTTAAAATCATCATTATTAAAAAGTTTTTCTAAAGATACCAATCCCTTCGATTCGTTACTTTCATAAAGCGACAAAGGTCGCATTTTTAAAATGGTAATTCTACCTGCACCACTATGCAAAATTGCTGATGTATCAAAAGGAGTGGAGCTTCCAGTTAAAATGTATTCACCGAATTCTTGATCATCATCAATTCTTTGTCTAATATAGTTCCAAAGATTTGTAACTTTTTGCCATTCATCAATAAGACGTGGTTTTTCTCCATCAAGGGCGATGGTAGGATCGCTAGAAACAAGTTCGATAGTATTCAATGTAATCAAGGCAATTTCACTTTTTGAGTAAAGCTTTGCAGTAGTGGTTTTGCCACAATATTTAGGACCTGTTAAAAGAAGAGCTCCACTAGATTTTAGTTTTTTTTCAATTGTTTTTTCGATAAGTCTTGGATAGTATTTTTTCATAAGATAAACCTTTAAATAATGAGCATTACATCATAATTATTTTAAATTTTATTTAATATAGTGTCAATCAAATTCCCTAGTTTGAGACATTTTGATTCCCTAGTTTGAGACATTTTGATTCCCTAGTTTGAGGTTTTTATTAGTAATTGTAGTTTTTGCCTCGGTGCTCCTTTAAAATATTATTGGTACATGTAAATATAAAGAGG
>CAVKEL010000012.1:0-4677 GCA_963655445.1 Acutalibacteraceae bacterium
TTTCGAAAAAATAAGTAAAATTTAATTGAAAGAAGTGATTTTTCTGCATTCAAAAAGACCAGTTTTAAGTAATTTTTTTGAAAAATAAATACTTAAATCCGTGCCTGCTGGTGCTCAATTATTACTTTGTTTTACAGCTTAAAATCCTCGGTAACAAGTTTGTGCAACTCATTAAGGTCGAGGATTTTTTTATCAAATAAAACTGTTGCTACATCGAATGGCGATTTCCAATTTAATGAATCTCTTGGATAATTGTTTACACGAAGAGAAACTGCATTTATATCTTCTTGTTTCTTCATATCGAAGGAAGTGCCTTTAGGATAATAAACTCTAAAATGTTCATGATTCTTTTCGCATTTCCCTTTTTGTTGCGATTGTCTAGCATCGCAATAGAAAACTTTGCAGAGAACTTCTCCGCTTGGGCTTAATTCTATGCCTAATGGATCTTTAAATTCTTTTCCGCGATCAGTCAATATTATTTGAAAGTATTTTTTAAAGATATCATAACCATGTGGTGCGACAGGTCAAATGTCAGTAAAAATGTACACGATACGACAGGTCAAATGTCAGTAATTTCTATTAATGAATTCAAGTTCGGCATTAACATATTTCTCAAAGGAGTAATAACTCCACAATGAAATATGTTTTTCTTTGTATTTTTGATATTTTGTTGAACTTACCATATGTTTGGAAATGAATAATTCATTCTCAGGGTTTTCTGCTTTTTCTGCGCTGTATTCATAATCTTCGATATTTATTGCATCATAAGCAATCGAATCAACAACGATAATTATGCGACCATCAAATGTATGAATAAGCAATGCTTTTGTACCTTGAACGAATGCAACGATCTTATTTTGAATTGTTGCATAATAATATTGGTTTTTAAATCTTATACATGCAGCTTTGTCGAACATTCTTCGCGTTATGGTTCCGATAAAATTATTTAATATTTCAATGCTTGGGCACTTTTTAAATACGTTTTTCCCTGGATAATCATGAGCAAATTTTTCATTCATCTCATCTAAGTAATGTTTTAAAAAAATATTTGCATCCTCTATACTTTTGATATTATTTATAGCTAATTCTTGTGGTAACCTTCTTCCAAATATACCATTTGCTCTTTCAATAATTGATTTATAAGTAGCAACACTAGTTGTATTTAATTTGATTCCTAATTGGATGCAAGAATATTTGAATTGGATTAATGTGTTTTTGCTTTCTTGGTTTGATCCTTTATGGATGTACTCAAAAACAGTTCTATTATCGGTTAAAATGCACTTAGGGATTCCATATTTTGTAATTATTTGATGCAAAACATGCTGATAACCATGCAATGTTTCTTCAAAATCAAAATAAGCACCAACAAATATTCCGGAAGCTACATCAATTGCTAAATGAAGTGTCCATTTTCGATCGCTAATATAAAAATCTTTTCTTGCATCCATTTGTAAAAGCTCACCAAAGTTTTCAATATGACGATGACGATTATGAATATCATGAGGATCGAAAATTATGTTATTATTTTCTTGTAGATTTTGCTCATTATCTTGCGTGGTGGCTTGATTAATTGATTGCAAAATCTCTTTTATTTTTCTTTTAGTTTTCTTTGTTGCGAACGGCGAAATCAAATTATTACTTTTTAAAATTCTTTCTACTGTTTTTAACTTTATATCTATTTTTTCGTTTTCAATTAACTTTTCATGAAAGTGAATATACGAGAATTGTCGATATTTCGTCTTGTATAAGTTAATAATTTTGTTAATTGTTGCTTCATTTGTTTTATTTGATGGCGGTTTCTTACTTTTGTTTTCTTTCTTATCAGTTTGTGAAGTATTTACTTTTTTAATTCTATAAATTTGTCTTTCAGAAACTCCGAGCAGTACAGAAGCTGTAGAAATATCAATTTCCTTGCTTTCTAATCTGTGTAATACAGAATGCAATAAAGTATTACCAATTTTTTTGTTCATATTAAAAAACTCCTTAACCAAGGAATTATAAATGAATATAGAAAATTAATTTTAATTATTAGAAGAAATTTAAATTAATTTGGTACTGACATTTGCCCTGTCCAATCACAAAGTATTTTTTAAAGATATCATAACCAATTTTTTCTTTAATTTTATCGAATATGGCAATAATCTCTGTACCATCAATTGAATTAATCAAGAAAAAGAACTGCAGATTACAAGTTCTATTAAGTAATGACATAACAGCTTTTCCGCCCTTTTTCCCTTCAATTGTATCTAATTCCCAAATATATAAATTGCTTTTTATAGAAACCAAAATTAAAAAATCTTCATAATATCTTCCCTTAAGATAATTATATGTGATTTCGATTGCAGAATGTTTTTTGCGCATTTTGTATCTAACTTTTCGCAAGAGATCTATATTTTTTATTGATAATAGACCTTTGCTTATATATGAATATAAGGTCGATACAGAAAGACCAAGTTCTGGATGAGTTGCAACTATAACTTCCAATGATATTTTGTTTAAAACCAACGGAGTGACTATTGAATCTATCAAAGATAATTCAGCTTCGTTTTTATGTAGATGCGATCTTGATAATATTAAGTTTTCTCTCATCGCATTATATGCATAATTATGGTCATATATGAATTTTGGAAGTCTACAACTTGATAAATTCACACATGCATTACAAACAAACGGGAATTTTTCCAATCTTTTGCAAACAGGCGTGCTTAAATATTCGCTGCAATTTAATTCGTTGCAATTTCTTAAACTACAGTATCTACATTTTCCATTTGCACAAGTCTCACAGAGATGCTTTACAGCACAATTCTCTTGGTTTCCACAAGAATTTCTATACTTATTTGTTGTATATAATTTTCTATATTTTGCAATATGTCGAGAAATAGCACGTGGATCCTTTGATACAGAAATTGAAATTTCTTTTAAATTAACTTCAGAATCTAAATTTTCTTCGATGATTTTTGTGTCTTGATAATTGATGTGCTTACTCATAATTTCCTCCTTTCATTGAGAGCACCAGCATCAATTAAATTATAAAACGGATTTAAATTCTGAAAAAGACCAGTTTCGGATTTAACATTTAAATTTCAGGTTAACAGTGGTAACTCTAACTAAATATTTCACTTTACTTTCTGATGCTTTTTATGATATAAAATTTGTGTGTCAGTGATTGCCGGATTTAATTATCCGAATCGTAGCTGACATTTTTATTTAATTATTTTCATAGAATATCTTCATTTAGTTTGCTTATCGGCGAAACTGACCCAATTAATTTATTTAACAGAGATAACTCTGATTAAATCTTCTTTACTTTTAAATCAACTTTTGTTTTAATAATTTCTAGATCTAACTAGCAATGGTTTTATAACCTGAGGCGCAGAGTAGAGAATTATTAAGGTGGCGTTTTTGTAGCTAATCACTCACGAAGTAAGTCGCTACCTTTTTCTTTTTGCAATTAATTTATTTTTATGATTTAATGATTTATAGATCTATCAGCACTGATTATTAATTAATCTAGGATGCGCAGTATAGAGAATTATTGATGGCGGTTGCGGAGCTAATGACTTCACGCAGTAATACGCCATCTTTTCTTTAAAATAAATTCTTTACATTCAAATATCTTTTTGATTTAATAATTTCTAGATTTAACTAGCAATGGTTTTATAACCTGAGGCACAGAGTAGAGAATTATTAAGGTGGCGTTTTTGTAGCTAATCACTCACGAAGTAAGTCGCTACCTTTTTCTTTTTGCAATTAATTTATTTTTATGATTTAATGATTTATAGATCTATCAGCACTGATTATTAATTAATCTAGGATGCGCAGTATAGAGAATTATTGATGGCGGTTGCGGAGCTAATGACTTCACGCAGTAATACGCCATCTTTTTTAATTATTTTTGCATCAAAATTTAATTATAAAATAAGTCTTTGAAATAAAGATTTTGTTATTTGCTTTATTTTAAATTTCTGCTTTCATGGCAAGTAAAATAAACAATTTGAATTTCTTTTGATAAATCTTTAATTAATTCTTTGCTGGCTTTTAAATGTTTTTCATCAAGTGTTTGTAAAGGATCATCTAAAATAACGAAAGGTTTATCTTCTTTAAACATATTGTCAATTAAAGCAAGTCTTAAACATAAAGCACATATGGTTTTTAGACCTTCGCTAAGATGGATACTATCGTGCAATTTTCCATTATTTTCGTAACTTATTTCATAATTTTGATTTAAAACAATATTTTCTTCCATATCTTTTTCAATAAGTTTTGAATATTTTTTAAAAGAATCTACCAATGGTTTTAAATATTTTTCTTTTAAAGTTTTATCGCTCTTTTGAAGATAATAAATAGTTTCGTTTATAAGTCTAACTTTGTTTTCATATACTTTTATTTCATCGATATTTTCATAATATCTTTGTCTTAATTCAGGGATTTTATCAACATTATTTTTATCTTCTTTAATTTCTTGCTCTAAAGTAGTGGATTCTTTAACTAATCTATTTGATTCTTCAATAAGAGATTCTTCATCTTCAAAATCTTCAAAGGTTGGATTATCGGTAAGATTATTCTCTTTTTTAAATGTATCAATTTTTAAATCGAGATCTTTTATTCTCTTTTCTAAGTCATTATTCATATCATTATCAATGTTTAATTGATCTAAAAATTGAATCAAATCATTAT
>CAVKEL010000013.1:0-2777 GCA_963655445.1 Acutalibacteraceae bacterium
ATTTCATGGTTCAAAAAAAGGTCTTAACACAATAACTCATGATGGTTCTAAAGATAATTCAGATTTCGGAAAAGGATTTTATCTCGGAGAGACATTTAATCAAGCTTTGTCATTTGTTTGTGAAACAGATAATTCATGTGTTTATTCTTTTAAATTAGATAAAAAAGGTCTAAAGATATGTAATTTAGAATGTAATTTAGAATGGATGTTAATTATTTGCTATTATCGTGGATACTTATCAATGTATAAAAACCATAGCAAGTTAACTAATCTAATAAGAAAAGCTGAAGATGCAGATGTTATTATTGCCCCTATTGCAGATAATAAGATGTTTTATATTATGTCCCAATTTGCTAATGGGGATATAAATGCTGAGGTTGCAATTCATTCTTTATCGGCTTCAAGTCTTGGTAATCAATATGTTATTAAAACTGAAAAAGCCTTAAATCAATTAACTATTGTTGAAAAATATTTTTTATCTAAAGAAGAAAGGTTGGATTCTAGAGCAAAAACATTTGAAAGATCATATGAGATTGATACTAAATTAAAAATGGCAAAAAGGGAATTTAGAAATGGTTTATTTGTGGAGGAAATTTTTCAATGAGAGAATTTGATTATAATGGTTTATTACTTGCAAATTACCAAGGAAAGTTATTTGAAAAGTCATTTGATTTAGATTATTCGACACCAATTTTTATACGTCGTTTTTTACATTCCGAGTTATTGAAAAAGTTAGATGAAAACGAAAGTGCTTTTTTATCATTAGATGTTATAGAAGGAATAAACATGATTAATGATCAATTTGGGAAAATAAAATATGGGAAAATAAAATACTCAAAAGAATCTTTATATTGGATTGGTTATATGTACAGATATATTTCTTACACTAGGGAAGAAAGTACAAGATTTATTATGAAAACTTTTGATTATGATTTAATGAATAACGTTTATTTTGCATTTCATACTCAAGATCCTGAATGGTGTGTTAGAAGTTTATTAGAAATTAAAAATTTAGATGAAGACTATTTAGATAAAAATAAACGCTTAAAGAAAATTATCAAGGCACACTACGCTTCAAACTTAAAGTGAAAGTTATAATTTACTTGAAGGAATCGAATAAAAATCATTTAAACCCATTGAAAAATCAATTATGAACCTTTTTTATTTGTTATAATGAGTTAGGAGAGAAAATTATGAGACAAGATTTAAAAGATAGATATGGAATGCTATTAGGATATTATGAAGATAGAGGTGGCAGAAAAGAATTATATGATAGATATGGAAGAAAGCTTGGATATTATGATGGAAAATGCACATATGATCGATATGGAATGAAAATATATGAAGGTGATATGTTAGCAGCGCTTCTAAGATAATTTTATTATTTAAATTTAAAACATCGATGAATCAGTCGATGTTTTTTGTATAGGACAAACTATGTCCTCACGCTTATTTAATATTAAAGATAATATATAGTTGTTCCAAGGAAATGATCTTTCTAAGGAGCAAACAATAAAGCATGGTGAAGTCATCTTTGTTAGATGGCCATGGCGTTAAGCAAGAGAGAAAATTTTATGGGATACTTTAAGATTTTCAAGACTTAGCAATAAGTATTCGAGATTGAATTCTCGCTTTGGTTAATGGCGCACTTTGCCTTTCGATGTAAATGGTCACTAGGACTAGGCACCAAAAGAGGCGACATAGTGATATGTCCCGCAATAAGATGTTAATCTGAGAAATTATCATCTTGGCTCTCAAATAAGGTGAAATCACGACTTGATGATAGGCAACTATCTATAACTAGTTTAGTGAGCGCGAGTAGCAGAATGTCGTGCTGAATGTGGATAACCCTGGTTAGGTTTAAGATTCAAAATTGCTGAAGCTCTGTGAAAGTTGGAAGATATCGATTCTTCCCATGGTTCGATTAAAATCCATTTTAGAAGTTATAAGGTAGCTCCTTATAGCTCAGCCTAAAGTGCATGTGTATGAACAACAAATTAAGGTAAAAAGTGTATGAAGAAATTCGGGATTGTTTGCTTCTTAGAGAGATTATGGTAGTGGATAAAACTTGCAATAGGATAGATCTGTTGCAAGTTTTTTTATGAGCAAAATAAAACATCCGTTCAGGATGTCTATTGCCTTAACCTTAAAGATCAGGGCGAATGTATTGATAACCTCAATACTGGTTGTGCCATAGTTTTCGATTCTTCTTAAGTTTCGAACGCTATAACCACACATACTTGCTAACTCTTCTTGTGTTAGGTTGTTAGCCTTCCTAAGCGCTTTAATAGATTTTCCTATCATAGCGACTTCAATTTGTTTTTCGTTATTCATAACGTGGACCTCCTTTGTGCCATTGTTTTGGCTCTAATCGCAACTAATCTCTCTTGCAATAAAATTTGATTGAGGTTCAAACAAATTGTGCAATTATTATATATTTTTTTGATACGTATTTGTATAAATAAAAATAACTGAAGTATTCAATTTCAATTATTTAATAAACTTAAATAATTATGCTTAAATTCCAAAAAGATGCATAATATCGCATTATTTTCTTTATTAACAAATTTAAAAAGTATATAATCGAATTATGTTATTTGAAACAATAAGAAACGATATTTTTACTATAGTTCTTCTTTGTTTACTTTTGATAAGTGTTTTTATTGAATTGTTTTTAGCATTTATTGAAAAAGAAAAACTTAGAAAATGTTTTAAAGTTTTTCCATTATTAATATTAACAATTATTGGAATAAGGTTAGCACCTAATTGTCCTTTAC
>CAVKEL010000014.1:0-3926 GCA_963655445.1 Acutalibacteraceae bacterium
ATATAGAAGAAGATTGATAAACCTCCACCAAGTCCAACTGCGTTAGATGTTTTATTAAATAACGAACTAGAGAAGAAACAAATTCCAGATATAGCAAGTGTAACCAAATAATTTCCTAAACCAAACTTTAATATATATTCAATTGTTATAGCTGTTTCAATATCTGCACTACCAGCCATAATACCAAAGTAACGAGCAAGCAATGCAATTCCGGTTAAGGCAATTGCCATAACGGTTTCTGTAAACACTAAATAAACTGCCTCAGTAAAAATATATGTATTTCTCTTAATTGGAGTTGAGAAAGTAAATGCAAGAGAACCATTTTCAACTTTCTTACAAACAAGATCATTACTTAACATAATTGTATAACCCATTGGGATAAGCAAACATGCAAGAGCAAAACCAATTCCTCCAAGAACAACACCATAAGTATTCATTTCACCCATTTCACTTAATGATGTATGAACTTTATTTGGAAGTTGATCCATAATCCCCTTACCAGCAATACTAGTTGCAATTAAACTTGCATCAGATGAAGAATATCCTTCATCAATCTTGTTTTGATAAAGTTTTTTATATGAAGCGATAGCACTTACAGAATATGAATCAATTAAATTCATCAATTCTTTACCACTATTGCCACCATCTTTGCTGACTATATCGTATACATTATCAATCGATGTATCATATTTTTCGTTATAATCATCAATTAATTGTTTTTCAGCTTTGGTAGAAACATCTAAAATTACTCTTTTTTCAATAGCTGAAGCAATAATATTTTCTCCATCATAATAATCATTTATTCCGTCTGTTCTCGTAACAAAATCATCCATGAATGTTGTTAAATCATTCTTGATTTTCTCAACATCATCTTTTGCATCTTCTTTTGCTTGCTTGATTTCTTCATCAGTGTAAGCTTCGCCAGTCAATGCTTCCTTTCTCATTTTTTGTAAGGTAGTTGCATCGCTTCCTAAACCGCCATCAACTTTAATAAATTTATCTTCATCAAATTCTTTAACTTCAACTTCCTTATAAATAATGTTGCCTTTAGAATCTTTTTCCCCTGAATCCTCTAAAGTAATTGGCCATCCAAGTTCACTAGTTTTATAGGCGACTTCAAAATCAGGAAGGTAACCATAATATGCATTATCTTCAACAGTTGAGATCACTTTTTCAATGATTTCATTTTTAATAACACCATCTTTAAAACTTGGATCTTCAATCCATTTTTCAGAATTATTTAAAAATTCCTCTTCAATATTTGTTAATAAATATATAGCATCTTCATCATCACTTAAAAGTTTTCCCAATTCAAAAGCATATTTATATGAAACTTCATCTTCATCTAATTGATTGATATAAACTTCATTAATTGAATTTGATAATAATGTTTTAATTTTTGTAATGCTAGAAGATTCTAAACTATAAATTGATCCTATTTGCTCACTTAAAATGGATGGAACAACCATATACATCATTTCGTTATATGAAAGAGACTTATTTGTCTTGTATAAAGTGAAATATCCATTTATTACACCAAGCATTAGTTGTTTTTCTTCATCCTCAAGAGATAATTGTTCAATACTTGAACTAGCAATCTTTATGACTTCGCCATAAGCATAGTCATCACTTTTAGTTGCAGCATAATATTGGTCATATGCTAATTGAAGCTGAGAAATACTTGATTTTAAAGTTTCATTGCCAACTAAATGAATATTGGTTTTGACAATGCCATTTAAGGTTTCAACAGAATCATAAGTGGTTTCGTAAGCGACTGCACTATTATAATAGGAATTGTAGTAACTGATGCTGCCTGATTTAATTGTTGTCTCATCTCCTGCTGAAGAGAAGAGATTTTTCATAGCTGTTGATGTAGCATTAATGTTTAATGTAGATAAAATGCCAACAACAACTGCAACAACTGCGCCATTTGCAAGAGAAACTCCAAGCAATGCTTTACCATTGCTTTTGAACGATTCTCTAAAAATTGCGTGTGAAAAAAGATGTGATTTCTTAGCTTTCTTCTTTTTTAAATTATTTAATTCTGGAGGAAGTGCCATGACTTCTTCGTTAATAACTTTTTGTTCCATAATTAACTCCTTTTGTTTATGTTCTCATCAAAATATGTTTGTAATGAATAAGGTTTTTGAGATAAGAACTTAAGTTCTTTACCTTTTAAATTTTTCATCATCTCATCTATTAATTTTGATTCAATTCTAATAGTAACTTGATTGTATTTTGGTTGGTCTTTAATGATTTGTTTTTTATATAGTTCAGAGAAATTTTTATAATCATCTTGTTTAATAAATTCAATTTTATAGTCTCTTAAGGTTCTATTTCTTATTTCGTTACAATCAACCAAACATGAAACTCTTCCTTTATTAATAAAGACTACCCGGTCACAAACTTTTTCAAGTTCCTCAATTGTATTGCTAGTCATAATGATTGTTGTACCCTTCCTTTTTTCATCCATGACTATATTTAAAAATTCATCTCTCATTAATGGATCAAGGCCTGTTGTAGGCTCATCCATAATTAAGATTGGCGAACCTTTCATAAAACTAGAAACAATTGATGTTTTTTGCTTCATACCTTTTGACATTCTTCTAGGATAGGCTGATACATCAAGTTGCATCCTTTGAATAATTTCGCCTGCACTTTCTTCATAAGACTTATCTAAAGAAGAAAGCGAAGCATAACTCTTTAAAAAAGCGTTTCCTGATTTAAGATCTGGGAAATTAATTTCACCAGGAATATAACCAATATAATTTTTAAGCATACTTGCATCTTTATGTGCATCAAAATTATAGATTGAAATTCTCCCTTTTGTTGGTTTAACAAATCCCATGATTTCTCTTAAAAGTGTTGTCTTACCGGCACCATTTTCACCCATGATACCTATAGTTTCACCTTTATAGATTTTTAAATTGATATTAAAGTTCCCTCGACCATGACCATAGTCTTTTGTAATATTTTTAATATCTATAATTACTTCTTTTTTCATACTATATACCTGCAAAATCTTTATCTTCTTTATAGAATTTCATGAAGTAATCTTCCAAAGTTTCTTTTATTTCTTTAAAATCAATTACCTTTTTGTCTGCTAACAGATTGATAAATCCAGAAACGTTAGAATCTTCAATTGCAAATGTAATTTCTTTATTTTCTTCATTTTTATCAATAATTTTATATTTTCTGCTATTCGTTTCTATAAATTCTTTAAAAGATTTTTCGTCTAACTTAACTTTATAAATCTTGTGTGTATTGTGTTTTAAATCGTCCGCAACAAATGTTGAAACAATTTTGCCATCTTTAATAACAGCAATTCTGTCACAACTTACATCAATTTCTCTAAAAATATGAGATGAAAGAAGAATTGTTTTTCCTCTTTTCTTTTCAAGTTTTATTAATTCAATAAATTTGTCTTGCATCTCTGGATCTAACCCACTTGAAGGTTCATCCATGATAATGATGTCAGGATCAGACATAAATGCGCATACAATTACAAGCTTTCTACGCATGCCAATACTCATTTCTTTACATAATAAATTAGTATCTAATTCAAATTCTTTAATTAACCAATTTAATAATGTTTTATCGTGAACATTCTTTAATTCCATTTGATTTCTAATTACATCTTTCCCAGTTAATAAAGGAGGAAGTGCTACTTCTCCTGGAATATAGGATACATTCTGCATTACTTCATATCTATTTTTAAATGTAGATTTTCCATTAATTAATGCTTCTCCTGAATCTGGTTTAGTAAATCCCATTAACATACGAATTGTAGTGGATTTACCTGCTCCATTAGGACCTAAATATCCAAAACATTCTCCTTCTTTGACATTAATACTAACATCAAATACTCCCCTTCCATGTCCAAAGTCTTTCGTAAGATGATTAATTTCTATAATGTTATCCATAAA
>CAVKEL010000015.1:0-6021 GCA_963655445.1 Acutalibacteraceae bacterium
GGTGCATTACTTTATGATGAAGCAATGTTACTTGAAGGATTTGATGTTGAAGATAAATCTGCATTTGTCAAAAATTTAAATGATTTGATGCTTAAAAATATTGATAAATAGATAAAATTTTAAATCTTATATAGACCTTCGATTCTACTATAATCAAAGGTCTTTTTTGTGTATAATAAATTAGTTTTTAGAAAGAATTTATAGTTATGAAAAAGAACAATTTTTTAAAAGAAAATGGGAAGATTAGTTTAGTTGCTCCTTCATTTGGATGTGCTACTGAACCATATAACACAAGGCTTGATGTTGCAATTGAAAATCTTAAAAATCTAGGATACGAGGTTGATGTTGGTCCAAATTGTTATCTTGCAAAAGCTAATACTAGAAGCAATAAAGCCTCACTCTGTGCTAAAGAAATCATGGATGCATTTAATAGTGATTCAGATTGTATTATTAGTGTTGGTGGTGGCGAAACAATGATGGAAATTTTGCCATATATAAATTTTGAAAAAATAAAAAAGATGGATCATAAATTTTTTGTTGGTTTTAGCGATAATACAAATTTAACCTACACTTTAACAATCTTAAGTGATTTTATGACTATATATGGAGTTTGTGCTCCAGCTTTTGCATTTAACTTAGAATATGATAATAAAGATACTTTAGACTTATTGACTGGTAAGATTAAGAAAACAAAAGGGTATCCAGTATTTAAATTAAATGATCCTGAAGATTATGATCCTACTTTAGAACCTTTAAGAGAAATTGATTACGATCAAAAGAAGGTTTTAGTATATCATCCAAAAAATACTGATTTGAATATTGAAGGAAGATTACTTGGAGGATGTCTTGATTGTTTAGTTAATCTTTGTGGAACTAAGTTTGATAAAACAAAAGAATACTTAGAAAAGTATAAAGATGATGGATTTATTTGGTTTTTAGAATCATGTGATTTAAATTCAATAAGCATCGAAAGAGCTCTTTTTCAATTAAGAGAATCTGGTTGGTTTAAATATGTCAAAGGATTCATTTTTGGTCGACCACTTCATTATAAAGAAGAATGTTTTGGTGAAGATCATTATGATGCAATTCGTAATATAATCAATAAATTAAAGGTGCCTTATGTTATCGATGCAGACCTAGGTCATCTTCCTCCATCAATGCCAATTGTAACTGGTGCAAAAGCTCATGTTACAACAAAAACTGGAAACATTTTTATTAAATATTTAGACTTATAAGTATTTAGTTACTGATAAATTGATTATAGTTGATTATATCGTCTAATTTTCACAGGTGATTTTCTTTAAAATTTTTTCACGAAAATTTTCACGAATTGAGCGTGAATTTTTATAGGTATTTAAATTTTATTTAAATCTTGCACGAAATTTGTTCGATTTTATCTACAAAAAAGCTGATTTTTATGTATAATGTTTTTGTAGGGATTTTATTATGCAAAAAAATTATGACATTATAATTGTTGGAGCAGGTCCTTGCGGTATATATGCAAGTTACGAGCTCTGCAAGTTAAATAAAAATTTAAAAATATTATTAGTTGACAAAGGATATGATATTTATCATCGTTCTTGTCCAATTTTAAAAGGAAAAATTAAACAATGTCCTCAAGACATTTATGGAAATAGTGGTTGTTATCCAGCATGTTCCATGACCAATGGATTTGGTGGTTGTGGTGCTTATAGTGATGGAAAATTTAATATTACCAGCGAATTTGGTGGTTGGTTAACTGAGTATCTAGATAATGATACTGTTTTAGATTTAATCAAATACGTTGATGAAATAAATTTAGAACATGGTGCTCCAAAAGAGTTAACCAATCCACATACTCCTGAAGTTGAAGAAATTGAAAGAAAAGGTATTGCTGTTGGATTAAAACTTTTAAGAAGTGAAGTCAGACATTTAGGAACTGAAGTTAATTTAAAAGTTCTTCAATCAATTTATGAAGAACTCAAAAAGCATATTGATATGCAATATTCAACTGAAGTTAAGGATATTGCTATAAACTCCAATAATGAAGTTTGTGGCATCATTACGAATAAAGATGAAACTATTAACGCAAAATATGTTTTATTAAGTGTTGGTAGACCTGGTGCTGAATGGTTAAGTAAAGTAATGAAAAAACATAAAGTTAAAGTTTCAAATAACAGAGTTGATGTTGGTGTTAGAGTTGAAACTAACGATATTGTTATGAAAGACATAAACAAATATTTGTATGAAGGAAAATTTGTTTATGCTACTTCTTTAGGAACAAGTGTTCGTACATTTTGTTCAAATCCATCAGGACATGTTGTTTTAGAAAATGATGGAAACGTTGTTACAGTTAATGGACACGCATACAATTCTAGTGATTTAGGAAGTCAAAATACCAATTTTGCGCTTCTTGTTTCGCATGAATTTAGTGAACCTTTTAAAGATTCAAATGAATATGCAAAAGATATTGCAAGTTTAGCAAATAAATTAAGTGGTGGAACTGTTATTGTTCAAAGATTTGGTGATATCTTAGCAGGCAGAAGATCAACTCAAAAACGTATTGAAGAAGGTTTTGTTAAACCAACTTTAAAAGAAGCTGTTCCTGGTGATTTATCATTAATTTTGCCATATAAAACAATGCAATCATTAATCGAAATGATGAAAGCGCTTGACCATGTCACTCCTGGTATTGCAAATTCACATACGCTTTTCTATGGAGTAGAGGCTAAGTTTTATAGTGACAAGATAGAATGCGCAAACAATTTTGAAACAAAGATTAAAAATTTATATATAGGTGGAGATGGAGCTGGTATTACTCGTGGACTAGCTCAAGCAGGAGCAAATGGAGTTGCTGTTGCTCGTGATATTTTAAAGAAAGAAGAAGGTAAGTAAGTATGGAAACGATTTTTACAAACGATGGTGTTTTTAGTGTTAATGGATTATTAGATTTCATATTTACTTTTCTTGCATTAGGTGCAATTCTTGCTTTTGTTTTATATTATGTAAAAAGAAAGTTTGCAATTATTACAACATCTTCAATTTCATTTTTAATTTTATTTGCAACTTTATTTAGACTTTATAATTTGCTTACTGTTTTATGCGTGGCACTTATAGTTTCATGCGTGATTTATCTTGTCGCAAATATGGCGGAAATTCGATCACTTGTTGCAAATAAGTTTGTTCAACCAAAGAAAATAAGAAATACAATGGTTAAAGATAAAGAACCAGTAAAAACTTTTGATAAAGAAAATCTTTATAAAGTTGTTAATGAAGCAGTTTTATATTTATCAAAACATAAAATTGGTGCAATTATGACTTTTGAAAGAAAGGATGATTTAACTAATTTAATTAAGAATGGATCACTTTTAAATGCTCCAGTAACTTATGAACTTTTAATTACAATTTTCTATCCAGGAACTCGTTTACACGATGGAGCCGTAGTTATTAGAAATGATGAAATTATTGCTGCTAGTGTTTATTACACTCCAACAACTAAACCATTAATTGGAAAATATGGTAGCAGACATAGAGCTGCAATTGGAATTTCTGAAATTTGTGATGCAGTTACTGTTGTAGTTAGTGAAGAAACTGGAAGAATTTCCATTGCGTATAATGGAGAACTTGAAGGATATAATCCAGACAATTTCTACAAAGCATTTGGAAATATCATGAGCGAAACTGAAAGTATCCCATTAACAAATGAAGAAGGCAATAAATAGTATGGATGAAAAAAGAAAAGAAGAACTTAAAGAAGAGAAATTTCAAGAATATTACGACTTTATAATTAAGGTGCTTTCGATTGCAAAAATCGGGCGAGTTTTTTCTAAAGATCCATATGCTTTAGATAATTATGAACAACTCGAAAAACTCGCCATGAAAGAACTTGAAAATTTTGAACATTTGAAATTTAATAAACCTGATTTATTTGATAGAGAGATTTATCCAACTCCAAGTGTATCAGTTCGTACATGCGTTTTTAATGAAAAGGACGAAGTTTTACTTGTTAGAGAATTCCCTGAAGAGAGATATTCTTTACCTGGTGGGTGGTGTGATCTTTATGATGCTCCTAGCGAAGCTGCTAAAGCTGAATGCGAACAAGAAGCTGGAGCAAAAATTAAAAATTTAAAACTTATTGGTATTTTAAATAGAACACCATTTAAGGTGTTTCCAGCTGGTACTCCTGTTCATAAATCAGTTCCTGAATATGTTATTATTTTTAGAGCTGATCTTGATGGAGTTTTAAAAGAACATTTATATGAAACTGATGATGTTGGTTTCTTTAATGTAAATGAACTTCCACCATTAAGTTATAAAGTTACAGAAAATGAAGTTAAAAAGATGATTTTAGCAGCAAAAGATGGTAAAGTAATCTTTGATTAAATTTAAGGAGAATAGAACTATGTCAACTCACATTTTAGATTCTGCAAAATTTGCAAAAACTGTATTAATGCCAGGAGATCCATTAAGAGCAAAATATATTGCTGAAAATTATTTAGTGGATGCTAAAGAAGTCACGAATGTACGTGGTATTTTAGGATTTACCGGAAAGACAAAAGATGGCAAAGAAATTAGCGTTATGGCTAGTGGAATGGGCTGTCCTTCAATTGGAATTTATTCCTATGAACTTTTTAAATTTTATGGTGTTGAAAATATTATTCGTATCGGAACTTGTGGAAGCTTAAATGATGATTGCCATATTGGAGATGTTATTTTAGGAACATCAGCATGTTCAAATAGTGGATTTGCTAGTCAATATGAAGTTAATGGAATTCAAATGTCTCCTGTTTCAGATTTTGGCTTACTTTATAAAGCATATAACAACGCAAAAGAATTAGGACTTAATGTCCATGTTGGACCAGTTGTAAGTAGTGATTGTTTTTATGGAGAAGATGCTTCTCAAAATACAAAACTTAGCAATATGGGAATTTTAGGTTGTGAAATGGAAGCTTATGCATTATTTTTAAACGCTATGATGCTTAAAAAACATGCTGCATGTATTTTAACTGTTAGTGATAAGCTTGTTGGAACATCTGAAAAAGATTTAACTCAAATGGAAAGACAAACCATGTTGCATAACATGTTTAATCTTGCTCTAACTTTAGCTGAATAAAAGGGAGTTTTTATGAATACAGCACTTGAAATGAACGATTTATTGAGAATTATTTTTGTTGTAATTTGCATTTTACTTGGCTTATTACTCGTTTTTATAGTGCTTTTTCCATTTATAAAAAGAAAATATATCTTTAAAAATTTTAAACGTGTTTATTATAAAAAGATAAATAGTATTGTTTTAGATAATGATTATCTTTTAATTAATGATTTAACTCTTAATGACCGTGAAGGAAAGATTTGTACAATTGATCATTTAATTTTTGCAGATAAATATATTTATGTTGTAAAAGATAGATATTATCGTGGTGGTATCGCTGGAAATAAAGAAGATAATGTTTGGTTTTTCTATGGAAAACAAGGACAAAAAGAAGAATTTGAAAATCCAATGAATGTTAATAAAAAACGTATAGAGAAACTTTCTAATATTACCCATTTTGATAGCGACTATTTTATTTCAATTGTTTTAATTAATAACGATTGTGTCGTTAAAAACTTAAAATCACTTCAAAGTAATGACAGTTATATAGTTCCTTATAATCAACTTAAAAAACTTATTAAAACAATTGAATCAAGAAATGTTCCTCCAATTGAACAAAAAGGATTAGAAAAAGCAGTTTTAGAAATTGCTCAATTAAAAGGGAAGATTGTAAATGACGAAATCGAATAAAAAGAATATTTATAAAAAATTTGCTACAAATTCAAGAATTAACTTGCGCTATAGCGCAGTTATTTCTTTTATTGTGGTTGTTGCTTATGCCTTTGCTGCTCTAGTTTTAAATTATTGGAGTTCATTATTTTCGGGTGTATTTGGTGTTTTATTGATTGTTTTATTTCTATCTATTTTAGTTAATTTAATTCAACCATTTATTTACAGTTATTTTGCACTTAATACTTTACAAAATAGTGATCGTGATGGCGATTATGGAA
>CAVKEL010000016.1:0-3548 GCA_963655445.1 Acutalibacteraceae bacterium
ATTATCATTTTATCTTTAATAAGGATTTTAATTTCTAAAATTGAATTTCCAATAAATGGCGACTTAATTGGTATTGTATTAAGAAGAAAAGAAAATTATTTTATTGTTTTTAATGGATTAAATAAATTTTATGTACCAATTAAGTCGCTTGATGTAGATGAGCTAGATATTGTAAAAATTACGGGTGAATCTAGCAGTTTTCATTTTGCAACTTTAGAAAAAGGATTTGATTTTAATGAGTATTTATTAGAACAAGGTATAAGAAAAAAATTTACTCTAAAAAATCTTGATAAAATCATTGATTTTCCAATTAATTTTTATGCTTATAAAACCAAAATTATAGAAAAATTAAGCACAGAAAATGCTAAAACATTTGTTGGTGGTATTTTATTTAGTTCGTTTGATACATCTAGTGAATTTGCTAAACAGGTTAAGATTCTTAATTTGATGATGCTTTTTTCGGTTACTGGCGTATATTTAAATTTCTTTTTGTTCACAGTTTCTAAATTGTTAAATCTTAAATTAAATGAAAAGAATGCAGAAGTGATTAGTCTTTTAATCTTTTCCCCTTATTTATTCTTTAATATCACAAGATTTACAACGATTAAAGTTACGTGTTCTTATGTTTTTAGATTAATTAATAAATATAATCTAGGAAATTATTATTCAAAAATTGAAAGAATATCGATTCTTGGAATATTTTATCTAATTTTGAATCCATTTTTAGTTTTTAGTATATCTTTTTATCTTTCATATCTAATTAGCATATTTTTAAACTATTCAACTTTATTTTTAATGAGATTTAAAAAGATAAAAAAGAGTGTAATGGTGCATCTTTTATTGTTTTTGATTACACTACCTTTTTCTATAAAAAATACTAATACAATCAATGTTTTTAATAGCACAGTTGGTTATTTATTAATGCTAGTTTTTAAGCCATTATTTATCTTTTTATTACCCTTATCTTTTGGATTATTTTCTACATTTTACGAAAAGATAATTAGTTTTCTAGTTAATTTTATTTTAAAGATTAACTTTAGAATGTTTGATATAAATGTCCCTGAATTTAATCAAATGGTTTTAATAGTTTATTATGGGTTGCTTATTTTAACTATTTATTTTCTTGAGGTTAATAATAAGAAATTTTCAATGAA
Source organism: Acutalibacteraceae bacterium (assembly GCA_963655445.1). Taxonomy (GTDB): domain Bacteria; phylum Bacillota_I; class Bacilli_A; order RFN20; family CAG-826; genus Onthovivens. The sequence goes on from CAVKEL010000016.1 coordinate 1,155, forward strand.
AATTCTCATGATTATATCAATACTATTTTCGTTATATGTTTTACCAATTAATAATATTATTACTTTTGAAGTGGATTTTATTAATGTCGGACAAGGGGATTCAACTTTAATAAGATATCAAAATACTACTATTTTAGTTGATACAGGTGGATTAACATATTTGGATTTAGCAACAAATAGTTTAATTCCATTTTTAAAAGAGAATAGGATTTATAAAATTGATGCTTTATTTATTACTCATAAAGATTATGATCATTATGGGGCCGCCGATTCGTTAAGTAAATATTTTAAAATTAAAAATATAATCGATTATAACGATACTTTTCCTATCACTATTAATAACATAAAGTTTAATAATTTAAATAAATATACAGAATTTTATGAAGAAGAAAACTATAAATCAATGGTTCTTGAATTTAGTTTAAAAAATTTAAAATTTTTATTGATGGGCGATGCTCCAAAAGAAATAGAAAGTAAAATAATTCAGGGAAACGAAAATTTAGAATGCGATTATTTAAAAGTTGGCCACCACGGAAGTGATACTTCTACAAGTGAAGAATTTATTAAAAAAGTTCGACCACAAGAAGCAATAATCAGTTGTGGTTATAATAATAGGTATAAACATCCGCATGATTCTACAATAAAAGTTTTGGAAAAATACAATATAAAAATAAGAAGAACAGATCTTGAAGGAACAATTAAATACAAATTTATTATCTAAAAGTGTAAAATATTTGCATGGCATATATAGTATTTGGTTCACAACAATTAATGGTTAAAAAACAAGTCAAAAAGTGCATTTCTGATTATTTTAAAGATGATACAAATTATGAAGTTTTGCATTTTGACTCTAGTAAAATAACTGAAGATGAACTTCTTAGTGAGTGCGAACAATTTTCGCTTTGTGGTGATAAAAAAGTTATTGTAGTTGAAAACTCAAACTTTTTAACTGCTGAAAGAGATGCTAGTAAATTTGCATATACTGATTCACTTGTGAAATATTTAAAAAATGAGAATCCATCGACTATTTTAATTTTTAGTGTGATATATAGTAAGAAATTAGATAGTAGAAATAAGATTTACAAGATTATTGATGAAAGCGGAAAAATTATTATTTGTAAGGATTTAACCGAAAAAGAATGGCCTCAACAAGTTGCTTTATTTTTTAGAAAGAAAAATCTTTCTATTAGTGATGAAGCGATTGATGAAATTTGCAGGAGATGTAGTGGAGATTTTGGAGTTTTTATAAATGAAAGTAATAAACTAACTCTATATAAAAAAGGCAATATAACATTAGAAGATGTTAAAGAAATAGTGCCAATGCCATTATTTAATAATATTTTTGATATTCAAAATAATTTATTGAATAATAACAAAGAAAAAGCTATCGGAATTTTTAGAGAGATACAATCTTCAAAAGATGTGGATCCTGTTTCATTAATTTCAATTTTTACAAATCAACTAATCCTTTTAGACAAAATTCTATATTTAAATAAAAAAGGTTTAAATTATGGAACTATTGCTTCTGAACTTGGTGAAAATCCATATGTGGTTATGAAAAATTTAAATAGTTTTAGAAAAGTTAAACCTGAAGTAATTAAAAATGCGCTTAGTAAATTATACGTATTAGATAGAGCAATTAAGCATAGTGAAATAAACAAATATTATGGATTCGAATTGTTCTTAATTAATTTTTAGATAAAATAAAAACCTCGATTTAATCGAGGTTATTTTATTTATAAAGAATTAACTAAATGTTGAATTTCAGCTTTTTGACGAGCAGCTGTTTTCTTATGTTGAATTCCTTTAACTACTGAACGGTCAATTAAAGAAATAGCAAGTTTAAGATCTTTTGCAGCGGCTTCTTTATCTTTTTTATCAACATCTAATCTTACAGCTTTAATAGCAGTTCTTAATTTTGATTTGTAATGAACATTTCTAATACGTGCTTTTTCGTTAGTGATGATTCTTTTCTTTTGTGATTTAATATTTGCCATAACACTATCCTTTCGATACGACTTAGATTATATCAAAACGGGCACAAAATGCAAAGCATTATAATGCTAAAAGTTAGTTTTTTACTTATTAAGTTATATTGATGACTAATTTGTTGTATAATCTTGTAATATGGATAAAGAAGTAAACGCAAAAGAAATAAGAATTTTATGGCTTGGCACTCCATTAATTAGTGCTATTGTTTTAGAAAAATTGATAAAAGAAAATTACAATATTGTAGGAGTGGTTGCTCAAATTGATAAACCTGTTGGTAGGAAGATGAAACTTGAGCCCCGTCTTTCGCAGTAGTACACTAGATTTTTCCGCAAAATAAGATAATTAGGAATCTAAACACATATATCTATGATATATGTGTTTTTATATTGCAAAAATTTTTAA
>CAVKEL010000017.1:0-13357 GCA_963655445.1 Acutalibacteraceae bacterium
AATCAAGACACCAATTCTGTTTAGATTTAACTAAAAAAGAAGTTCAAGATTATATTATTGAAAATGTTAATAAAGTTTTGGATTCTGCAAATATAAGTTATGTTAAATGGGATTATAACCGTCCAATAAGTGATTTCTATTTAGAGGATAATAAATCAGGTCAATTTTTCTATGATTACATGGTTGGTCTTTATAGAGTCATGGATGAAATAACATCGAAACATCCAAACATTTTATTTGAAGGCTGCAGTGGTGGCGGAAATAGATTTGATCTTGGTATATTAAGTTATTTCCAACAAAATTGGGCGAGTGATGATACAGATGCTTATGAAAGAAATTTCATTCAAAGTGGAACTTATCTAGGGTATCCTCTTTCAACTGTTGGCGCTCACGTTAGTGCAGTTCCAAGTCATAGTGTTTTAAGAGTTACACCAATTGAAACAAGATTTAATGTGGCGTCGTTTGGTTGCTTAGGTTACGAACTCGACTTAAATCATTTAACTCCTCTTGAAATCAAATATATTAAGGAACAAGTTACATTCTATAAAAAACATAGAAAATTATTGCAATTTGGTTCTTTTTATCAATTCTCATTTATGGAAGACAAAAATCATTCAGAATGGATGGTTTTAAGTGAGAATAAAAAAGAAGCTATTATTGGCTATTTTAATGGTCTTCAAAGAATTACAAGTAGTGTAACAAAGCTGTTTGGCAAAGATTTTATTGATGATGCAATTTATGAAGTTAAAGTTAAAAAACAAAATCATAACATCAAAGAATTTGGTGGATTAATTAATATGGCCTTACCTGTTAGACTTAACGAAAACGGTGCAATCGTCAATACAATTAGCAAATATAAGGATATGCCTGGAGAAAATGAAGAATATATTGTTGATGGAAAAATGTTAAATTCAGGCAGTGTGAAATTAAAACAAGAATGGACTGGAACTGGTTTTGATGATTCAGTTAGATTGCTTGGTGATTTTGGTAGCAGGTTGTATTGCATAAATATTAAAGAAAAATAATAGCAAAGTTGATATAATAATTTGGTTGAGGTAAAGCATGGAAAACGAAAAAACGATAGCATTATTAATTGATGGAGATAACATTTCTTATAAATATCTCCCAACAATTTTAGGTGAACTAAATAAACAAGGAAGAATTGTAATTAAAAGAGTATATGGAGATTTTTCTAGTAAGATTTTGAATCCATGGAGAAATTGTGCTTTAAAATATTCTTTAACTTGTATTCATAACTATGCTTTTACTGTAAATAAATCCTCAACTGATAGTAGTTTAATTATTGATTGTATGGATCTTTTATATAGAGACAATATTGATATTTATTGCATCTGTTCAAGCGATTCTGATTTTATTCGATTAATTCAAAGACTTAAAGAATCAAATAAGCAAGTTCTTGGAATGGGCGAAAGTAAAACTGTTGAAGCTTTTAAAGCTGCAGTTGATAGATTTTATCCACTTGGTGCAATTAAAGATTATTCAAAGAGTTCAAGTAATAAGGTTTCAAAAGCAATTAATGATATTTTGAAACATAAAGACGAAATTGATGAAGTTAATTTAGATGGCACAAATGTTGAAGATGTTTATAAAGTGCTTGTAGTTTATGTTAGCGAACTTACTGAAAAAGAAGATATGGTGCATCTTTCAAATCTTTCAAGTTACCTATATAAACAACATCCTGAATTTGATGTTCGTAGTTATAAATTTTCAAAACCATTAGATATTATTAAAAAGTATCAAGATACTTTCGATATTATTTCAGTTCCTAGCGAATCTGATCCAAGTAAAGTTAGTATCTATATTAAATTAAAAGGTAACAAATAATGAGTAATTTATTCTTTAAAATTTTAAATGAATGTATAGAAAGACCAGAGAATGCTTTATGGCCTGATAATGGAATACCATGGAAAGCTTGGGATTGGCATGTTATCAGTCTTTGTGTACCAGGATTTATTCTTTGTGTGGTATTTTTCTATTTAGGCGTCAAATTTAGATACAATAGAAAAGCTTCGAATATTACCTTATTTTTGACTGGTTTATTTTTAGCTTTGTTTGAGTTATATAAGCAAATTTCTTACAATAGAATTTTGGGATTTAATTTTGTTAATGGTTATAATTTTGGAGTTTTCCCTTGGCAAATTTGTTCAATTCCAATGTTTATTGCTCTTTTTATGCCTCTTGTTAAAAAGCCAACTCATAGAGATGTTTTAATTGCTTTTATGGGAGTTTATGCGATGCTTGGGGGATTTGCAGCATTATTTATTAATCAACAAGGTTTGTTTTCTTGGCATGATATAGGAATTTATATTCATACAATTACATGGCATTTGGTTTTAATGATGCTAGGATGTTTTTCTATAGCCAACCTTTCAATTGGCAAAGGCAAATACACACGAAACTTAAAAGTTGTCGGTATCACTTATGGGATGCTTATATTTTTTAGTTTTATTGCTCAAGCAATTAATTTCTTTATTCCATTACATTATGGGATTGATAGTTGTGAAGCTGCAAATACAAATATGTGGTATATATCAATGTGGTATCCAACTAATGTTATGATTTTAAAAGATATTCAAGCAATATCTCCAGGAATTAATGGTTATGGCTGGATTCTTGCATATGTTTTATATATGGTAGGATTATTTTTAGGTGATATTCTTATCATTTCTATTTATTTTGGGATTTATAAATTTGGAAGTTATATTTTATTCAAGAGAAAAGCAAGAAGATTAGATATGAATCGTTAGGAGTAAATTATGAAAGATACTATTTTGCAAGGTGTTAATGTTGTTGCTTATGAAAAAGATGGCAAAAAATATGGTATGAGTTGCGCATGGGGAACTCACGTTGATTATGATGTGATTTTGCTTTTAATTGGATCACAAAGTGATACAGGAAATAATTTAAAAATTGGTGATAGAGTCGGTATTAGCGCATTAGCGAAAGGTCAAGAAAATATTGCCATTCATTTTGGAGATAAGCATTCAATTTCGTTTAATAAATTTGAAAAATATTCAATGATTGATGATGAAGGAGCATTATTAGTTCCTGAAAGTCATACTAGAATGGTTTGTGAAGTTTTAAATATTCTTCATCCAACTAGCTCTCCAGAAGATAATATGATTGAATTTAAAATTTTAAAAACTGATGGAAATGATAAATTAGACTTCTTAAGCATGCCAGATATGCATAAATTATAAAAATAAATGGTGGATATTTAAAACACCATTTTTTTATAACATCAATAGAAACCACAAATGATTTTTATAAGAACAATACTAATAAAAACCATTTGCGACCATAATTTTTTCAGCAATGAACTTTAATAAGTCTAATAAATATATTTTTGAATTGTTTCTGTTCATATCTGATTTTCAATCGATACAATCACGCTTTTCTAATTTTTAGCATAGTAAAAAATATTTTAGCACTCTCTATTGACAAGTGCTAAAAACGGTATATTATATTAGTTGATTGGAGGATATAAAAATATGAATGAACAAGGTTATGAAGATTATTCAAAAGATACTGATGTATTAAAGAAATTTGGTAGAAATATTACTGATGAAGTTAAGAAAAACAAAATTGATCCTGTAATCGGAAGAGATGAAGAAATCAGAAATGTAGTTACTGTTCTTGCTAGAAAGACTAAGAACAACGTTATTTTGCTTGGCGAACCAGGTGTTGGTAAAACTGCAATTATTGAAGGATTAGCCCAAAGAATTGCAAGTAATGATGTTCCATTATCATTAAAAGATAAAGAGATTTTTGAACTTGATATGGGCGCTTTAATTGCAGGAGCTAAATATCAAGGCGAATTTGAAGATCGTTTAAAAGCTGTCTTAAATAGAATTAAAGAAAGTGAAGGAAAAATTATTCTTTTCATTGATGAAATTCATCTTATTGTTGGTGCAGGTAGAACTCAAGGGGCAATGGATGCGTCTAACATGCTAAAACCAATGCTTGCTAGAGGGGAAATCATGTGTATTGGCGCAACTACTTTAAGTGAATATCAACAATATATTGAAAAAGATAGAGCGCTTGAAAGACGTTTCCAAACTGTAATGGTACAAGAACCTTCTAAAGATGATACTTTATCAATCTTAAGAGGTTTAAAAGATAGATTTGAGAGCCATCACGGTGTAAAAATTACTGATAATGCTCTTGTTGCTGCAGTTAATTATAGTGTTAGATATGTTACTAATAGATTTTTGCCTGATAAAGCAATTGATTTAATTGATGAAGCATGCGCTGAAACACGTGTTGAAATCGAATCGATGCCAAGCGAACTTGACGAAGTTAAGAGAAACATTCGTCAAAAAGAAATTGAAAAATTCTCACTTCAAAATGAATCAGATGAACAATCTAAGATTAGACTTAATAAACTTGAAAATGAGTTAGATAAACTTCATGAAGAAGACAATAAACTTACTAATAAATGGGAACAAGAAAAGAAAGATATTTTAAGAAGTAAAGAACTTAAAAAAGAACTTGAAGATAAGAAATTTGAACTTAATAGCGCATATAATGAAGGTAACTATAAGAGAAGTAGTGAACTTCAATATAAAGAAATTCCAGCTATTGAAAAAGAGATAACTGATATTGAATCTCAGAAGAATAGAGATGGAACAAAACGTATGTTAAGTGATGTTGTTACTGAAGAAAATATTGCATCAATTGTTAGTAAAATGACTAACATCCCAGTTAGCAGAATCATTAAAGGTGATAAAGAAAAAGTCTTAGGATTAAGTGACACCTTAAAGAAAAGAGTTATTGGACAAGATGAAGCTATTAAACTTGTTAGCGATGCAATTATTAGACAAAGAGCTGGCATTAAAGATCGAAATCGTCCAATTGGTAGTTTCTTGTTTTTAGGACCTACTGGTGTTGGTAAAACCGAAATTGCAAAAGCTCTTGCTCAAGCATTATTTGATGATGAACATAAGATTATTAGACTTGATATGTCTGAATATATGGAAAAATATAGTGTTTCTCGTTTGATTGGTGCTGCTCCAGGATATGTTGGTTATGAAGAAGGTGGTCAACTTACTGAACCTGTAAGACATAATCCATATTCAATCGTCTTATTTGATGAAATTGAAAAGGCTGATCCTGAAGTCTTCAACATTCTCCTTCAAATTATGGACGATGGAAGACTTACTGATAGTCAAGGAAGATTAGTTGACTTTAAAAACACTATTATCATCATGACTAGCAACTTAGGTAGCGAAGAAATTCTTGAAGGACATAAGGATTTAGTTGAAGCAATTTTACATAAAACATTTAAACCTGAATTCCTTAATAGAATCGATGAAATCGTAACATTTAATTCTTTAACTAAAGATGTTCAAGAAAAGATTGTTGATAAGATGCTAAATGATCTTAAATTAAGACTTGCTGAAGAATATTATAGTGTTAAATTTACTCCTGAAATTAAAAAATATATTTTAGATAGTAGTTATTCACCTCAATATGGTGCACGTCCAATTAAAAGATTTATTCAACATGAAATTGAAACTATATTAGCTAAAAAGATTGTTGATGAAGAAATTAAACCAAATAAGAGTTATATCGTAGATTATAAAAATGGCGAAATAGTAGTTAATCTTGAATAAATAAAGACCTCGTAAAGTTAAATCTTTGCGAGGTCTTTTTCTACTTTTTTAATAAATTCATCTGCTTCATTAACCCAAACTTGTAGGTCTTTATTATAAAATTTTGGTTGTTCTGCAGTTATGGCTGTTTCATCAGCTAAAGCACTTCCATGTACTCCTTCTTTAAAAACATGTAGTTCACAATATCTAGAATTTTTATCCATATTATATTTAAAAAGTAATGAATTAATCCAAGGAACGGTTTGATCGGTAATGGTTGTCCACACATAACTTGGTGGAGTAGTTGAATCTATTCTATTTTCGACACTATATTTTTCTATATTTCTTTTGGTATTTATTCTATTTAAGAAATTATCTCTACTTCCTTCGTGTGTGTATTTTCCAAAAGTAATGACTGGATAGCAATAAATTGAACCTTTTATATGTTTATTTACATCATTTGAAGTTGAAACTAATCCTGAAAGATGACCTCCAGCACTAAAGCCAATTGTGTAAATGCTTGTAAATAAATTCGAAAGATATTTAACAGCAAATTTCGCTTCTTTAAGTGGAGTTGGTTTGTGATAAGGCGTGACACTATAATTTAAAATTGCAGTGTTATAACCTAAACTTTTAAATTTATCCATAATTGGTCCGCTTTCTCTTGAGGAACAATGAGTATAGCCGCCTCCTGGAAAGATAAGAATTAATGGAACATTTTTCGAGTATGATTTATTAATAATTAATTCTCCATGCAAAGATGAATCAATATTATAGAGGTTTATTTTTTCGATTTTGTTTTCCATTTCATATGTGTTTTTATCAACATTAATTAATATTCCATCTCGTTCAATCATAAGTGGATCTTCATCCTTTAAAGTCATTCCTTTATAACCATGTTTCTTAACTTTTATAAAGAATATGATAAAGAACACGACTGAAAAAAGACCGATTATTCCGTTAGAAATGCCCATTGAAATACCAGCAGCTTCGCTTCCCATATTTGGGAACCAATTTGGATTTTGGAGGATTAATAAAACCGTAACTCTTGTAACAATTCTTAAAAGATTATTAATAGTTGCTAAAAAAGTTTGACCATAGCCATATAAGATTCCTAAAACTACAGAATTTAATGCTAGAGCTGGAATAGAAATACAATCATATTGGTAAATTGACTTTATTGCATCTAAGAATTCTTGAGAGGTATTTTCTGTAGAAAATAATGAAATAATTTGATCTTCAAAAAAGACTCTAGTAATTAAAAATCCAGCAGTAGCCCATATGAAAATTAAAGCAATGGATCGAATAAAAACCTTAAATGTTCTTTTCATATTTTTGTTCCCAAGATTTTGAGAAACAATTGAAGATTCACTATCTTCAAAAGCTGTTCCTGGATTTGTAACACAACCACAAATATTATTTGAAATTCCAAGAGCTCCAACTGTTAAAGAACCATATTCCAAGCAAAGTGCATTAACGCTAACTTTTCCCAATGAAATAATGCATTTTCCTAAGAATAAAGGTAAAGAAATTTTTAAAACATATTTTACATATTCCCATTTTAAAGATAGTTCTTTAAAAGTAATCCTAAATATATTTGATTTTCTAAACATTAAGATTCCAGCAATAATAGACATTGAAAGTTGCGATGCAATGCTTGCAAGTTCAACATAAATTAAACTATCAACTCTAAATCCATATATAAATAAAGAATTAAGCGCAAGTTTAACCGCCATATTTATAATATTCATCACAAAAATAATTTTTGTATTTCCTTTTGATTTTTCTAAGGAAATTGCAACATTATTAAAAACAATTAATATTTGTTCAATTAACTGAAGTTTAAAGTATCCATCGCTTATTGCAATTAAGTCTTCTGGGACTCTGCATAATCTTAAAATTAAACTTGAAAATGGAATCAAAATTATAAATAAAGCATTAACGAGTAAAGACATTGTAAAAACAACGTTACTATATTTTCTAGCTTCTTTTATATCGCCTGCTCCATACTTTCTAGAAACAATAATTGCGCCACCACCTGCAATACCTAATCCAAGAGATGAAATTAACGTTTTTATTTGTGAAATTGTTGCAATTGCACTTACTGAACTATCGCCAATTTCTGCAACCATTATTTGATCGATTAAATTAAATAATGAATTCATGAATTGATATAAAAATAATGGCATTGTAACGTAAACTATTACCTTCCAAATATTGCCAGTTAATATATTTCTTCTGATCTTTTCTTCTTTTGAAATTGTTGCTTCCATAACGATTAGTATTTTAATTATTGGTGATTAAAAATAAAGAGATATATGATAATTTTCGAATAAATTATTTACATTGTGCATCTAGCACAATGAATATTTATTTAAAAATAAATATAATATTTACGATTTTAAGGAGAGAATTATGTCAACAATTAATATCGAAAATTTAAACAAGATTTATGACAACGGATTTCATGCTGTTCATGATTTCAATTTAAACATTAAAGACAAAGAATTCATCATTCTTGTTGGCCCATCAGGTTGCGGAAAGTCAACAACTTTACGTATGATTGCTGGTCTTGAAGATATTAGTGGAGGGAAATTATTTATTGATGGAAAGCTTTGCAATAAATTATCCCCACGTGATAGAGGTGTTTCAATGTGTTTCCAAAGTTACGCTCTTTATCCAACAATGTCTGTTTATGATAACTTAGCTTTTGCTTTAAGAATTGCAGGTTATGATGAAGATGAAATTGAAAAAGAAGTTGATCAAACATCAAAAATGCTTGGTATTGAAAAATATCTTGGAAGAAAACCAAAAGCATTATCTGGTGGTCAACAACAACGTGTTGCTTTAGGTAGAGCTTTGATTCAACATTCACGTGTTTTCTTAATGGATGAACCATTATCCAATCTTGATGCAATTCAAAGAGTTAATATGCGTAGTGAAATTAGAAGAATCCATAACGAAGTTGGTTCAACTACAATTTATGTTACGCACGATCAAATCGAAGCTATGACTATGGCTGATAGAATTGTTGTTATGAAAGATGGATATATTCAACAAATTGGTACTCCAAAAGAGTTGTACTTCTCCCCAAGAAATATGTTTGTTGCTGGATTTATTGGTGATCCTCAAATGAATTTCATTTATGGAAAAGTTGAAGGAACTGATTTTATAAGTGAAGATGGAATTAAAGTTTCTTTAAAAGGTTTTGATGAATCAAGACTTCTTGCTGCAAGTAAAATAGAAAAAGTTGTTTTAGGATTTAGACCTGAAGCATGTTTACTTGGAAAACAAGAAGAAAATGATCATAGTTTCAAAGGCAAAATGCTTGTTGAAGTTAGTGAAATGCTTGGAGATACCGTCAATATTTACGGCTATTTTGGAAAAAAGGAAATGGCGATTAAATGTACACCATTTGAGAAATTTGAGGTTAATAAGGATTTAGAGTTTATGGTAGATTACAAAAACACAAATTTATTTAATGCAGAGACACAAGAAATTGTCTTTGGAAATTTAAGCAAGAAGATTTGCCCAAAGAAAGAAGGCAAAATTAAGATTATGCAATTTGGAGAAGGTAACTTCTTAAGAGCTTTCTCTGATTGGATGATTCAAAAGATGAATGATAGCGGAAAATATGAAGGTCATGTCGTTGTTGTTCAACCTCTTGAAATGGGTAGAGTTGATGATCTTGCAAAACAAGATGGATTATATACACTTTACTTACAAGGTATGAAAGATGGTAAAAAAGTTAGAACTCATCAAGTTATTGATGTCTTAGATGACTTTATCAATCCATATAGAGATTTTGATAAATACTTAAAATATGCTGAAAGTGAAGATTTAGAAATTGTTATTTCCAATACTACTGAAGCAGGTATTTGCTTTGATAAGACCGATATCAATTTTGATAAAACTCCACATACCTTCCCAGGAAAAGTTGTTGCTTTATTAAAACGCAGATATGAACATTTCAAAGGTGATAAAACCAAAGGTTTGGGATTTGTTGCTTGCGAATTAATTGATAACAATGGTGATGAACTTAAGAAATGTGTTTTAGCTCTTTGCGAAGAAGCTAAATTAGATAAGAAATTTGTTGATTGGATTAATGAAGCATGTCACTTCACATCAACTTTAGTTGATAGAATTGTTCCAGGGTATCCAAGAGACAATATTGAAAAGATTACAAGCGAACTTGGCTATCAAGATAGTTCAATTGTTGTTGGTGAAATTTTCAACTTATGGTGCTTAAAGAAAGAACCATGGATTCAAGAGAAATTCCCAGTTGACCAAGTTGGTGGAGATGTTGACGCACGTTATGTTGATGATATTAAACCATACAAACAAAGAAAAGTTTCAATCTTAAATGGTTGCCATACTTGCATTGTTCCAGTTTCATATTTATATGGAATCGATACAGTTAAAGAATCAATTGAAAATGCTACAGTTGGAAAATTCGCTAAAGAATTCGTTTATGATGAAGTTATTCCAACAATTGATTTACCACATGATGATATGGTTAAGTTTGCTGATAGTGTTTTTGAAAGATATCAAAATCCATATGTTCATCACTTACTCATGTCAATTGCATTAAATTCAATTTCAAAATATAGAGAAAGAGATTTACCAACAGTTAAGAAATATCTTAAACTTAATGGAAAATTACCAGAACATGCATTATTCTCACTTGCTGCTTTAATTAAATTCTATGAAGGAAAACGTGGCGAAGAAACAATTGCATTAAATGACAATCCAGAATATTTAGCATTCTTTAAAGATATTTATTCAAAAGGTTTAAGTTCAAAAGAATTAGTCCACGAAGTTTTATCAAATGTTTCACTTTGGGAAGAAGATTTAACAAAGATTGAAGGACTTGAAGATTTAGTCCATCATGATTATGACTTAATTTGCAAAAAAGGCATGAAAGAAGCTTTGAAGAAATTTGAGGAATAGTTGTTAATAATATGAATAAAACAATTATTATTAATGAAAATGATAATGTTGCAGTTGCTTTAATAAACCTTAATAAAGGCGAAACTTATAACAACATAACTCTTCTTGATAATGTAACACAAGGGCATAAATTTGCCCTTGTTGACATTAAAAAGGGTGAAAATATTGTTAAATATGGTTATCCAATTGGTAGAGCAACAAGTGACATTAAAAAAGGTGAACATGTTCACGAACACAATGTCGAAACAAATTTGAGTGGCGAACTTGAGTATAAATTTAGTGGTGATTTTAGCGATCATTTTAAAATTGATTGCAATATAAAAGTTAAAGTTTATCAAAGAAAATTTAATAAATATGGTATTAGAAATAACCTTCTAATCGTTCCTATGGTTGGATGTGTTAATTCAATGGCAGATTTGATTAAAGAACAATTTATTAAAGAAGTTGATGTTTCAAAAATTGATGATGTAATTGTTACAAAACATCCTTTTGGTTGTTCCCAACTTGGAGATGATTTTGTTAATACTGTTAAAACTTTACAAGCAATAGTTAAACATCCAAACAATGGTGGAGTTTTAGTATTTGCTTTAGGGTGCGAAAATAATCAACTTGATCAATTCAAAGCAAGTTTAGGCGAATATGATGAAAATCGCGTTAAATTTTTGAAAGCTCAAGATGTCGAAGATGAAGTTAAAGAAGGCGTAAAGTTATTAAAAGAACTTTATGAATTAATGATTAAAGATGAAAGAATTGAAGCACCATTATCAGTCATTAATATTGGTTTAAAATGTGGAGGCAGTGATGGTTTTAGTGGCATCAGTGCGAATCCTTTGGTTGGTATGATGAGTGATTATATCGTCAAAGAAGGTGGAACAACTGTTTTAAGTGAAGTTCCAGAAATGTTTGGGGCAGAACAAATTTTGATGGCTAGAAGTAAAAATGAAGACGTTTTTAATAAAATTGTTCATTTAATCAATGGTTTTAAAGAATATTACGCAGCTCATAATCAAGTTTGCTATGAAAATCCAAGTCCAGGAAATAGAGCTGGAGGAATTACAACTTTAGAAGATAAATCTTTGGGTTGCGTTCAAAAAGCAGGAACAAGTCAAGTAAATGATGTCTTATATTTGGGTGATGAGCTTAGAGAAAAAGGATTAAATTTACTTAATGGTCCAGGGAATGATTTAATGGCTTGTACAAATTTAGCTTGTATTGGCTGCCATTTAATCTTATTCACAACTGGTAGAGGAACACCTTTTGGAACTTTTGTTCCAACAGTCAAGATTGCAACAAATTCGACTATGGCGAATAAAAAGCATGGATGGATTGATTTTAATGCTGGTCAAATTGTTGATGGTATTAGTAAAGAAGAAGTTTTTAATAACTTCAAAAATTTAATTATTTCTATTATTAATGGTGAAACAAAAACCAAAAATGAAATTAATAAGTTTGAAGAAATTTCTATATTTAAAGATGGAGTAACTTTATAGTTATGAAAATTGGTATAAGATTACATGATCTTACAAAAGAATCATATAAAACCATATTTGAAAAATGCAAGACTGCAGGTTTTGATTATATTCAATTAGTCTTTAAAAAAGCTTTGCTTGATGATGAGAATAATGTAATGTTATTTTCTAAAGAAAACGCATTAAAAGTTAAACCATATTTAGAAAAAAGTGGTCTTAAAGTCTCAATGCTTGGTGCTTATTTTAATCCTGTTCATTCCAATAAAGATTTAGTAAAAAGTAATATTGCATATTTTAAAGAACACTTAAAATATGCTTCGTTATTGGATACAAAATATGTTGGAAGCGAAACTGGAAGTTATAACGATGATAAATGGACTTATAATCCAAAAAATCAAACTGAAGAAGGCTATCAAGAAAGTATTGCTATTTTTAAAGATTTGGTAAAAACTGCAGAAGAATATGGAACAACAGTTTTAATGGAGCCTGCTTATGGGCATGTCATGTATGATGTTAAAACGCTCAAGAGAGCTTTTGATGAGATCCATTCGAATAATTTAAAGATTACAATTGATATATATAATCTTTTATATTTAGGTAATTATAAAAATTACAAAGAAATTTTTCATGAAGCCTTAACTACTTTTAAAGATGATATTAAAGTAATACATTTAAAGGATTTTAATGTTATTGATGATTCGTTAAAACAATGTGGTTTAGGTATAGGCATGATTGATTTTAAATATATCATAAGTGAAATTATCTGCTACTGTCCTGAGGCTGTTTTAACTTTTGAAGGGGTAGTTGGCGAAGACATTCCTACATCTTTGAAACTTATAAAAGAAATTATTAGTGAAGAAGAAAAATAGAATTAGACACAAATGTTTGATTTGTCTAAAAAATATAAAAAATAGTTGACACTAAAACAGGCATAAATTGTCGAAATTTAAATAATTAAAAATATTTATCAACTAAAAAAGTCCGAATATATCGGGCTTTTTCTTTTAATTATAAAAAAATTCTTGTTGTATACAACAAATAATTGACACTTGTATTTTTATTAATTAAAATTAATGCATGTAAGGGCTTTCAGATGAGTTTACGAAAATATAAATTTTTAGATTTATGTGCATTTACAATAATTGCGATTTTATTTGAGGCATTAAATTACTTTGCTACAACTAATATCTTAAGCTATAAATTAATATTTTTATCTTACTCCATTGTCCTATCGCTAATATGTATATATAGAATAGGAATAGGTGGAATTGTAGTATCAATCTCTGGAGCAATTGCAGCATGTATTGTCGCTAAGTCTTCTGA
>CAVKEL010000018.1:0-3767 GCA_963655445.1 Acutalibacteraceae bacterium
GCCATTCCTAGTAAATCCATTTTGCTGACATTGTTTTTATTCATGTATTCAATTATTGTGTTTTTAGCAAATTCATCTAATTCTTCATCTGCATCTAAGTTGTTCATCAACTCTAGAATTCTATATGCATCAAAATTCTCATTATTAATATTTGTTCTTGGTTTTCTCAAAATGTATTTTCTTCCATTTAATTCAATTTCTCTTTTCCTAGCAGATTCTTTATTGCTTACTATTTCAAAAACAACAGGCATTTGTGTAGTTACATTGAAATAATTAAGAAGTTGAAGACCAGTATACATACCATATTCTTCACCATTATCACATATATAACGTTTTTCAATTACACTTGAATTTGATAAAGATGAATCTTCTTTGTTTGTTGGAAGATAATAAACTCCTTTTGAATATTGCTTCAATTCATCTTTTTCTTTTGCTTTTGCAATATTACGAAAAATAGTAGCTCTAGAATATTCATTTAAAGCTTCTAAGATATCTTCGATAAAAATTGGTTCATCTTTTTTAAATTTTTTGTTTAAATCATCAATAAACATAACATTATTCTCTTTTCAATTTAATGATACTAGATTTTACAAATAATGTCAAAATAAGTCTCGCATTTGTATAAAGTTTTTTTAATTATTAACTACTTTCATAAAGTTTTTATCTATTTAAATTAGTTTATTTTGTACTTAAAAAGGCGATATTCCTTTCGGAAATATCGCCTAAAATTCGTATATTTTTTTAATTTTATTTAGCTTCTTCGACTTCAATACGATCAAATGCTTCTTTGAAATCTTTTTGGTCTTTAAAGATTTCATGCTTATATGGATTTGTTTTTGTTTTAACTGCTCTTACAATAATTGCTGTTAAAGCTAAAACGTTAATCGCTAAAGCAAGTACCGCAATAACTCCTTGCATTTTTGGGTTTGCAGTAGTTGGAGCAACACTTCCTGTTGCAGTAGCAATTGTTGCACCTTCTCCATAAACCGAAGAAATAACATTGAATGGTTCTTGATCTTGGAAATAAGGAACGACTTGAGCAAACATACACCAAATTGCAAGTGTATTAGCTCTATTTTGAATCCATCCACCTTTATTCCAGAAGAAGTTAGCAAATGTTGGAGCAAGAAGTAATGCTAATCCACAATACCAAGCGTGAGTTGGTAAATTGAGATAGGTATATTCAAAATTCCAAACATCATAAGCAATGATATAGACCCAGGTCATATCTGGCCATAACATATCTTTTTTGCCTTTTGATGTGTAAATTCCCCACCAACCTGTCATACATGCAATGTTGATTAAACCGGCTACACCATTAACTGTGTTCCACCAGCCACCATAAAGCCAAACGCCTTCACTTGATTTCCACCAACCAGCTCCACCAATAGAACCAGCAGCTTGTGCACCTTTGATTGCACTTTCAAAATCACTAGCACATGCAATGAGAATGTTGATTGCAACAATTAAGAATGGGAAAGGTTTGAACCAATTTTTCTTTCCAATACCCCAACCATACTTGATCATCATAAATCCGATACATCCAGCAGTTGCTGCATATAATTTTGCATAATGGAACCACGAATTCATTTTAGTAAATGTCCAGTTACTTGCTGCCCATGAATTTGGATCAGCATTTCCCCAAATTGTTAAAACAATAAAATAAATTGTTAACAATGCTGGAATACCAATGAAAAAGGTAATACCACCAACTTTTGTTCTTCGTGCAAGTTCATTACAAACGATTAAACCAACGAAGACTAGAACCCATCCTAATAATTGTACATAGGAAAGTTCGCCATAAACATTAAATACCACTTTTATTTTCTCCTTAAATATTTAACTTACATAGTATACCATTATCTGATAAGTAAAAAAATACCGAATTAAAGAAAAATGCAAACCAGATGCGATAAAAATCAAAAATGACCATTAAAAGTTCAAGTATGAATTTTAAAAATCTACTCTTTAAATTAAAGGTGAAAACAATTATTTAATTTAAAATCCCATAAACTAACTCATGTATTATTTCTAACAAATTCAGCGTCAATAATGTACCATTATAAAATTAATTAAATATTTGTGAGAGGCTATATGCATATAAAATATCACATAAATAACCGAGAGTAGTATTTTTATAAAATAATTCACTCAACCAATTAAAAACGATAAAATAGCATATATGAATAAATATCTAAAACACATTGCTTGTTTTGCTTTAATTGGGCTTAATTTAATATCTTGTAATAACATAACCACAAATAATAAACCAGTAATTACAGGAATATATTCAATATTCTATGAATATGGAAATGATAATAACCTTATAAAAGTATCTAATATAAATATTGGAGATTGCGCCGGAAAAGAAGAATATGTATATACTTATCTAGCAAACACTAATGACACCTATATTCTCCAAATATATCCTAGTTATACTAATTCTAGCAAAACCATAGCTTTGTCAGGAGATAGTGCCTCAATAACACCAAATGCAAATTACAATTTTTCATATTGTGATGAATTTAGTATAACATCATACAAATTTAATTTTCTAAACGAAGGAACATATAGAATAAATATTTCTATTAATGATTTTGATGATAAATTCGATGTAATTGTTAATAACTCTTCTCATTAATAAAGGTACGTTAGAAAATCTATTTTTTAGGTCCATAAGTAATTATGAAGGAACTTTTTTTGATGCAACATTTTCTTATTTTACTTTTTACAAAAAATGCAGTTGAAACTTATGATGTTAATAAAATAATTTCGAGATTATCCTTTCTAAATCCAAATTTTGTTTTTGAGCCACACAATACCTTAATACTATTTGATGAAATCCAAGAATACATGAATGCCACAACTTCATTAAAATTCTTTAAAATAGATGGAAGATATGATGTAATTTGTGCAGGCTCTGAACTCGGAGTACATGCAAATCCAATCTCTAGTGTAGCAGTAGGGTTTAAAGATGAATATATAATGTACGCATTAGATTTTGAGGAATTTTGTGGGCAAAAGGATATACAAATGAAATGATAGAATAACTTTTAGCAAATATGATAAATTACAAACCACTTGATAAAGCTATCTATAACAAATTATTTGAACTATACAATGATTACATTGTATTAGGTGGTTATCCAAACATTATTAATACATATTTAAAAAATGAAAGTAGTTTTTCTGGCATATTAACTCTTCAAAAAAAGTTATATAAAGATTATTTAGATGACATTTCTAAATATCTAAATGGCATAGATATTTTAAAGGCCAAAAGAGTTTTCCAAGGAATAACAAGCCAACTATCAAAAGAAAATCATAAATTCCAATTTACAAAATTAGGGCACGGCGCAAGATTTAATGATTATTATGCAGTTGCTGATTGGCTCAAATCTGCGGGCGTTTCCCTAATAGTTAATAATTGCAAACTACAACTTCCTTTAAAAGGAAATGAAGATATCGATAATTTTAGAATGTATTATTCTGATACTAGCTTGCTTATTGCTTCATTAGATGAAGTTACACAAAAAGAATTTCGCACTAAAAATAACTTTAATATTTATAATGGTGCAATCTATGAATCAATTGTTGCTTCAGAACTAAATAAACAAGGTTATGATCTTTATTTTTATAGAAGTAAAGACTCAACTACCGAATTAGATTTCTTAATTAGGTTTAAGGATAAAATAATACCTCTTGAGGTTAAATCAAAAAACGGGAGAACTTTATCTTTAAATAAAGTAATTATAAATAATAATTTA
>CAVKEL010000019.1:0-2478 GCA_963655445.1 Acutalibacteraceae bacterium
ATTTTATTAATGAAAAATTATTTTGATGATGAACAAGTTCAGTATTTGTTTAAAAAAGACATATATGGTAAAGATAGATATTTATTTATCTTTGGAGGTTATCATTTTGAAAATCTTGAGTAAAGAAAACGTTAAAGAAGCTAGTGAAATTTTAAAAAATAATGGAATTCTAGCTTTTCCCACAGAAACTGTTTATGGCCTAGGAGTAGTTGCTCCTAATGAAGAGAACTATAAACATTTGATATTGGTTAAAAAAAGACCACCCGAAAAACCATTTACTTTAATGGCTTCGAACATAAAACAGGTCGAAACGTATATAGAATTTAATGAAATATCAAGAAAAATTGTTAAAGAATTTATGCCTGGTCCTCTTACATTAATTTTAAAAGCAAAAGAAAATATTCCTTATTGTGTTGATCATGGAACAGGATTTGTTGGCGTAAGAATCCCTAATGATAAGTTTGTTTTAAAATTAATTGATTCGGTAAATGAACCTCTTTTTGTTCCTTCTTGTAATAAATCAGGGGAAAAACCATGTATGAACACTCAAGAGGTCATACGTGATTTTGATGGCGAGATTAGCGCAGTAATTGAAGGAAGTTGTGAAAATGGGGTACCTTCAACTATAATTAAAATTGATGGAAATAAAATATCTTTAATTAGACAAGGCAAATTATCATTAGAGGAAATCAAGGAGAGAATTAAATGAAAATTGCAATAGGAAATGATCACGGTGGTTATATAGCAAAAGAAGCTTTAAAACAATATTTAAATCAAGAAGGATATGAAGTTGTTGATGTTGGATCCGACTCATTAGAAAGTTGTAATTATGCTGAATTTGGTTTAAAAGCAGCGGAACTCGTATCAAATGGGGCATGCAAATATGGAATAGTTATTTGTTCAAGTGGAGAAGGAATTTCTATTGCAGCTAATAAAGTACATGGAATTAGATGTGGAATCGCCTATAACGATGATGTTGCTATGTTAATAAGACAACACAATGATTGTAATATGATTGCTTTTGGAGCAAAGTTCATGTCTGTTGAAGATATTATCAGAAGAACTGAAATATTTTTGAATACTAATTTTGAAGAAGGCAGGCATGTTTTTAGAGTTGATACAATAAAAAAATACGAAAATAAATAAAAAAATCGGTAATATTTTCAAATTCCCCACGTAATACTTAGTGAAAGGGGAATTTTTTATAGAATTTATTTGTCCAGTTTGTAAGAACAAAAATCCAAGATATATTGGATTTAAAAACGGAAAGCCTTATTGTCGAAGGTGTATTTCTTTTATGGGTGAAAAAGCTGATAAAAATGATTTTTTGGTTGATCCAATTAATTCAGAAGCCTTTATAAAATATCCTTTAAGTAAAGAACAAATCAGAATTTCAGAAGAAGTTAAAGAAAATTACATCAATGAAATTAACACATTAATTTATGCTGTTTGCGGAGCAGGTAAGACTGAACTTGTTTTTAAAGTCATTGAATATGCTTTGAAAAATGCGTACCAAGTAGGTTTTGCTATTCCACGAAAAGACGTAGTTATTGAGCTAGGAGTGAGGCTTAAAAAGACTTTTGTTAATAATAAAGTTGTTAGTGTTTTTGGAGGTAACACAAGTGATTTAGTGGGTGATATTATCGTATTAACAACCCACCAGCTTTATAGATATGAAAAGTATTTTGATTTACTAATTTTGGATGAAATAGATGCGTTTCCATATAAAGATAATCCTGTTTTAATTAATCTTTTTAAAAGAAGCGTTAAGAAGAATTATGTTCTTATGTCGGCTACGCCATCCCCTTCAGTAATTGAAGAATTTAAACGCCCAAATCATAAGATTGTGACTTTATATACTAGATACCATATGAAACCTATTCCCGAACCGAAAATAGTTATTTCATATGGAATAACTAAATATTTCTATGTAATTAAAAAACTAAAAGAGTTTCAAAAATTATTTAAACCATGTTTTCTTTTTGTAGCAACAATTGATGAGTGTGAGGAGGTTTTTAAAATAATTTCAAAAGTTGTTCCAAATGGAAATCGTGTTCACTCACTAGTAAAAGAAAGGAGCAAAATAATAAATGATTTTCGTTCTGGAAAATATAAATATCTTGTGACAACCGCTGTATTAGAAAGAGGTGTAACTTTAAAAAATTTACAAGTAATCATTTTTAATGCTGATCACAATATTTATAATTCTTCAGCTTTAATTCAAATTTCAGGCAGAGTAGGGAGAGTCAAAGAGGCTCCAGATGGGGAAGTCATATTTTTAGCAAACAAAAAAACAAATGATATGGAAGAAGCTATTAAAAAAACAAGAGAAGCAAACGAGCATTTGCAAAAATTGCTTTAGTGATATTAATGATTTAAGTTTTCATAAATTGTTTTCTTTAGAAAATAACATTTGTGATAGATGTTTATTTAAATTAAAACCTATTTTTAAATTTTTCAAAATTGATGGAGTCGATG
>CAVKEL010000019.1:2488-15903 GCA_963655445.1 Acutalibacteraceae bacterium
ATGCTTTATCAATTTACGAATATGATGAATTAATTAAAGAAAAAATTTATTTATATAAAGGTTGTGAAGATTATGAATTAAAGGATATTTTTGTTGAACCTTTTAAGCTTGAATTAGAAGCGATTTATGATGGTTATAAAATTGTCCCAATACCATCATATTTCGAAGATGATCAAAAAAGAGGTTTTAACCATGTAGTCGAGATTTTTAAGTGTCTAGATTTGAAGATGTATAGATGTTTAATTAAGACAGAAAACATTAAACAAAAAGAGTTAAATTATGAGGATAGACAGAAGATAGGGGATATATTAAAGTTTGATAAAAACTTTATTGTTAAAAACAAAAAAATCTTAATTGTTGATGATGTAATCACAACTGGTGCATCTATGAAAGCTGCGATTAAGATTATGAAAAATAATGGTACTAAAAAAATAAAAGTGTTATGTATAGCCAAAAGAGAACTTGATGAAAGCAATACTTTTAACACTAAAATTAAAGAAAGGTTATAATTTATATGTTTGAATACCATTATTTATAATGGTAAACTTATTAGCGTTGATTTAAAGGATGATTTGATATGGCAAATTTTATTGAGAAATTATTTAGAGTTGATGAAAGAGTTTTAAAAAAATATAAAAGACAAGCAAAGAAAGTTGAAGCTTATGCGGATACGATGTCAAAATTAACTGATGAGGAATTGAGAGCTAAAACTCCATACTTCAGAAAACTTTTGGCTGAAGGCAAGACTTTAGAAGATATTAAATTTGAAGCATTTGCAGTTTGTAGAGAAGCTGCAAAAAGAACTTTAGGACAATATCCATTTGAAGTTCAAATTATTGGTTCTTTAGTTTTAAATGATGGCGAAATAGCAGAAATGCGTACTGGTGAAGGTAAAACTTTAACTTGTACTATGGCTGTTTATTTAAATGCGCTCGAAGGAAAAGGTGTACATGTTGTTACTGTCAACGAATATCTTGCAACTCGTGATGCTGAATGGATGGGTCAAGTTTATAGATTTTTAGGATTAACTGTTGGTGTTAACTTACATAGTTTAGGTACTAGCGAGAAAAAAGCAGCTCATGCTTGTGATATTACATACACAATTAATAGTGAATTAGGTTTTGATTATCTCCGTGATAATATGGCTCAAAGCGTACAAAGACGTGTTTTAAGGGGTTTAAATTTTGCTGTTATTGATGAAGCGGATAGTATTTTAGTTGATGAATCCAGAACCCCTCTTATTATTTCTGGTGGTAAAAAAGCAACAGCTTCACAATATATTGTTGCTGATAAATTTGCTAAATATTTAAAGAAAGATGTTGATTATACAATAGATGTTAAAGATAAAACCGTTTCTCTTACTGAAGAAGGAAACAACAAAGCAGATAAAATGTTTGGAATTAAGAATATTTATGATCCACAATATCAAGAATTGGTACATAGAATTCAACAAGCTTTAAAAGCAAATTATATTATGACTCGTGATGTTGAATATCTTGTTGATCAAAACAATGAAATTCAATTAATTGATACATTTACGGGACGTATTTTAAAAGGCCGTGAATATAGTGATGGACTTCAACAAGCAATTCAAGCTAAGGAAGGTGTTGAAATTAAAGAAGAAACTTCGACTTTAGCAACCATTACTTACCAAAATTTCTTTAGATTATTTAAGAAAATTGGTGGTATGACTGGTACTGCTAAAACTGAAGAAGAAGAATTTAGAAAAATTTACAACATGAATGTTGTTGTTATTCCAACAAACCGTCCAATTCAAAGAATTGATGCTCCTGATTATGTTTTTGGAACCAAAGAAGCAAAAATAAAAGCTCTTGTAAAAGAAGTTTGCGAAAGACATGCAACCGGACAACCAATTTTGATTGGTACTCCTTCAGTTGAAGCGAGTGAAGAAGTCGCTGTTTATCTTCAAAAAGCTGGACTTCAATTTGATATGTTAAACGCTAAAAACCATGAACGTGAAGCGGAAATTGTTGCTCATGCTGGTGAACTTGGTCATATTACTCTTGCAACAAATATGGCTGGTCGTGGTACCGATATTAAATTAACTGATGAAACAAGAAAACTTGGTGGTCTTTGTGTTTTTGGTTTAGAAAGACATGAATCAAGACGTATTGATAACCAATTGCGTGGTCGTAGTGGACGTCAAGGTGATCCTGGTTTTTCAAGATTTTATGTTTCTCTCGATGATGAATTAATGGTTCGTTTTGCAAATGATAATTTAAGAAAAATATTTGCATCGTGTGGAGAAGAGGCAATCGAATCTAAGGCATTAACAACCGCGATTACTTCAGCTCAAAAACGTATTGAAGGTCAAAACTTTGATGTTCGTAAGAGTTTGTTAGATTATGATGATGTTTTAAGTAAACAAAGATCAATTATGTATGCAAAACGTGACAAAATTTTATATGCTACCGATATTAATGATTTATTATTAGAAATTTTCACCGATTGTGGTAAAGCATTATGCAAACGTGCAGTTCCAGAAGAAGAAAAATCAAAAAATTTGGTGAGTGCAAAATTATTACAAGATTTGGTAGTTCCAAGATTTTTAAAAGCTGAAGAATTTGATGCTTCATTATATGAAGAATCTGATGCAACTGATGCTGGTGAAGATTTAGGCGAAGTTTTACTTGATTCTTATTTAGCAAGAAAGAAAACTTGGGATAAAGATTTTGCAGAACATCTTGAAAGAGAATTGACTTTAAGAGTTATCGATCGTAATTGGACGCAACAAATTGATAATATGGCAAGATTTAGAGAATCCGTTTCTTTAAGAAGCTATGCTCAAATTAATCCACTTCAAGATTATGTTAATGAAGGGTGGGCTATGTTTAGAGAGATGAATGAGGTTATTGCTCTTGAAGTTGTTTTGAATTTGCTTAATGTAAAAGTTGAAGTTCAAGAAGAAAAGAAAGAAACTTTTGTTCCAAAAGTAGATCCAAACGCAACTAAGCCAGAAGAAAAGAAAGAAGAAAATCAAACAGTTATTAAAAAAGAAGATGATGCTCGCCCAGTTATCAATGGAAATCCTGTTGGGCCACGTGTTTCTATGGCTGATGCAAGACTTGCTGCTCTTCATTCAAGAGATTTAAGAAGAACTGCTGAAAAAGTTCAACTTGCTGAAGAAAAAGCAAAGATACAACAACCAAATTTAAATATAAGTGATATTGATAAAGATAAAAAAGCAGCAGAAGATGTTGATGAATCAAGAATACATACCAATTAATGCGAGGTTTTAAATGGAATTATATGCACTAAAGGAAGGATTAAATGAAGCAAAAGTAGAAATTACCAAGCTCGGTAATTCTCTTTGACTTGGATAAAATAGATTCCGAAATTAAAACTATAGAAGAAAAAAGCATGAATGATTATTTTTGGTTGAACCAAAGAGAAGCAAATAAAATAATTAATCACAAAAACGATTTAATTTATAAAAAAGAATTATATTTAAAGACAACAAAAGAAGTTAATGATCTTTTGGAAGTTTTTGAAACTTTAGATGTGAATGATGTTGAAATGATTAATCTTGCTTCAGATGAATATAAAAAAATGGAAAGTCATTTAAACGAACTTAAAAGACTTATTCTTTTTTCTGGAAAATATGATGATTCTGATTGTATTTTAGATATTCATCCTGGAGCTGGAGGAACCGAAGCTTGTGATTGGGCAAATATGCTTTTAAGAATGTATACTAGGTTTTGTGAAAGGAACGGACTAATTTATAAAGTTGCGGATTATGATATAGGCGATGGAATCGGCATTAAATCAGTTACACTTTTAATTAGTGGCAAATATGCATATGGACTATTAAAAGGCGAAAAAGGTGTTCATAGATTAGTTAGAATTTCACCATTTGATGCAAATAAAAGAAGACATACTTCTTTTGCTAGCGTAAATGTAGTTCCTCAAATGGATGACTCTATCAATATTGAAATTAAAGATAGTGACTTGAAAATTGATACATATAGATCAAGTGGAGCAGGCGGTCAAAACGTTAATAAAGTTGAGACTGCTGTTAGAATTACTCATATTCCAACAGGAATCGTGGTTTCATGTCAAATCGATAGATTTCAATTAAAAAATAAAGAAATGGCGATGAATATGCTTCGTTCAAGACTTTATGAACTCGAAAAAGAAAAGAACGAAGAACTTAAAAACGATTTAATTGGACAAAAGAAGAATATTGAATGGGGAAGTCAAATTAGAAGTTATGTTTTTTGCCCATACACTTTAGTTAAAGACAATAGAACAAACGTAGAAGATAGTCAGATTGATGCCGTTATGGATGGAGATATTTCCAAATTCATTTATGGTTATTTAGAATTGATTTCGAAAGGGGAGAACTAATATGAGTAAGGATATTTTTTCAAAAAAGAACATTAAAAACTCTCTTAAAACTTTTTTCTTGACCCTCTTAGGAACAGCTTTTATATCAATTGCATCTGGCATTTTTTTAGTTCCTTTTTCAATTGTCAATGGTGGAATTAGTGGTATTGGCATTCTTTTGAGTAAGACAGGACTTTTAAGTGTAGATATTTGGTCATATATTATAATGTGGAGTTTATTTTTGCTTGGTTTAATATTTTTGGGTTTTAAGTTTTCTGCTTCAACTCTTATTGCAACACTATTTTATCCTGTGTTTTTATCTATTTTATTAAGAACAAGTTTAGTTGAAGGAATTGTTAAATTGCTTTTAGTAGATGGAATGTCGTTAGACAAAAACAATGGTACATTAATCGTAACAAATATGGAATTAATGGATGTTGGTAGATTGATAATTATTTCTTTAACTGGCGGAGCTTTAACTGGAATAGGTTGTGGTATTACTTTTAATGCTGGAGGTTCTACTGGTGGCGTTGATGTATTGGTTTTTATTATTAATAAATTCACAAATATTAAGACCAGTGTTTTATCTTTAATTGTTGATGGACTTATAATTTTTGCTGGCATTTTAGTAAGTATTTTCGGCCACAATTCACAAGGTTTATATAGTGGATTAGTTGGTATTTTAAGTGCTGCTGCGTGTTCGGTAATGATTGAAGTTATTTATAATTCTGGTTCTGGAGTTGTTCTTGATATTAACACGGTGAAATATAAAGAAATTAATGATTATATTATTAATGAACTTGGAAGGTCATCCACGATTTATGATGCTCTAGGTGGTTATTCTAAGATAAATAAGAAAGTAATTAGGGTCGTCATTAGGCCACGTGAATTTATTAAAATTAAAGATGAAATTGCTGAAATTGATCCAAGCGCTTTTTTAATTTGCTATCAAGCAAAACAAGTCAGTGGTTATGGATGGTCTCCACTTGTTTCTACAAAAGAAAATACAATTACTAAAATAGAACATAATTTTAAAAAGAAGGGTAAAGGAACTGACAAAGATGATAAATAGTGAATCACCTTTTAAAATTGTTAGTTCATTTAAACCTACTGGAGATCAACCTAAAGCAATTAAGCAATTGGTTGATGGTATAAATAAAGGTAAAAAAGAGCAAATCTTACTTGGTGCTACGGGTACAGGTAAAACATTTACTATGGCTAATATCATTGAAAAAACACAGAAACCAACAATTATTTTAGAACCAAATAAAACATTGGCTGGTCAAGTTTATTCAGAAATGAAAGACTTATTTCCTAATAATAGAGTTGAATATTTTGTTAGTAATTTTGATTTTTACCAACCTGAAGCTTACATACCTTCAAGTGATACATATATAGATAAAAGTGCTCTAATGAATGAAGAGATTGAAATGATGCGTACTAGTGCAATAAACTCCATACTTGAACGCAGAGATACTATTATTGTTGCTTCGGTTGCATCGATTTATGGGCTTACAGATCCAAGCGAATATATAAAACTTGTTTTTGAGGTAAGAGTTAATGAAAAAATCGATCGCAATTCATTTATTAAGCGTTTAATTGAGTCGCAATATAAAAAGAATAACATTGATTTTGCTCCTGGAACTTTTAGAGTCAATGGAGACATCATTGATATATTTTTAATATCTTCAAAGGAAAGATTTTTAAGAATTTCTACATTTGATGATGAAATTGAATCTATTTCATATGTGAATTATGTAACTGGTGAAGTTTTAGAAGAATTTAAAACTTACCCAATTTATCCTGCTTATGATCACGCTTCGACTTATGAAAGAGTAAAAAGTGTTTGCGATGATATTTTAAAGGATTTAGATGAAAGAGTTCAATTTTTTAAGAGCCAAGGCAAAGCATTAGAAGCAGAGAGAATCGAAATGCGTACAAAACAAGATGTAGAGAATCTTTTAGAATTTGGAATTTGTCCTGGCATTGAAAATTACGCACGATATATTGATAAAAGAAAACCCGGGGAAAAACCATTTTGCCTTTTGGATTATTTTCCAAGAGATTATTTGATGATTGTTGATGAATCCCATGTTGCAATTCCACAAATTAGAGGAATGTATAATGGAGATCATTCTAGAAAGCAAACTCTTGTTGATTATGGTTTTAGACTACCTAGTGCTTTAGATAATAGACCACTTAATTTTTCTGAGTTTGAAAAAGAGATTTCACAAGTGATTTTTACATCAGCTACTCCTGGAGATTATGAATTAGCATTAACAAATAATGATTTTGCTGAACAAATAATTCGTCCTACTGGTCTTTTAGATCCAAGAATTGAAGTTAGACCAACATTAGGTCAAATTGATGATTTAATGTATGAAATTAAAAAGAGAATTGAAAATAACGAAAGAACAATGATTGTTACTTTAACCATAAAAATGGCCGAAGATTTAACTAAATATCTCAAAGAAAAAGGTATTAAAACAGTTTATTTGCACAGTGAATGCAAGACTTTAGAAAGGAGTCAGATTATTTATCAACTTAGAAAAGGTAAATACGATGTTTTAGTTGGTATTAACTTATTGAGAGAAGGCCTTGATATACCTGAGGTCAGTTTAATATGCATTTTAGATGCTGATAAAGAAGGATTTTTAAGAAGTAACCGTTCACTTATTCAAGTTGTTGGAAGAGCAGCAAGAAATAAAAATGGTTTAGCAATCATGTATGCTGATTCAACGACTCAATCAATGCAATATTGTATTGATGAAACAAATAGAAGAAGAGAAATTCAAGAAGCTTACAATGAAGAAAATGGTATTATTCCAGAAACAATTATTAAAGAAATAAAACCTCCAATTACTAATTTCAAGAAGAGTGAGGAAGAAGTAATCGAAAATAAAGGTAAAATGTCTAAGAGTGAATTAAAGAAGAAAATTTCTCAAATCGAATCAGAAATGAAGAAAGCAGCAAAAGATTTCGATTTTGAACGAGCTATAGAATTAAGAGATATTTTATTTGAACTCAAGGCTGAATTATAATAAAGATAATGAAATTAGAGAGAGCATTAGTTTGGTATGATTATTTGCACGAGATTCTAACATACCTGAATAATTTTTTGCTTGTTCTAATAGGTATTGCTTTTGGTGCTCAAATTTTCTTTATTTTATTTTTCTTTTTAAAGAAGAAAAGTTTTCCAAAAGCAAAAGAATATCATAAGTTTGCAATAATTATTGCTGCTCGCAATGAAGAGGATGTTATTTTTAGGACAGTTAGTGAATTAATAAATAAACAAAAATATCCTAAAGATAAATTTGGTATTTTTGTTGTCGCAAATAATTGTACAGATAATACAGCAAAATTAGCGAAAGAGGCTGGAGCAAAAGTTTTTATTTATAATGATGACAATCCAAAACATCATATGGTTTGTTATCCATTAAAATATGGTTTTCAGGAAATATTGAAATTAGATAAAGGGTACGAATGCTTTATACGTTTTGATGCGGATAATTTAGCTGATGAAAATTTTATTTCAGCAATGAATGATGCCTTTGAAAGTGGTGTTGAATGTGCAAGATGTTATGAAAATAGTAGCAATATTAACCAAAATAAAATTACTAAATGTATGGGGTTGTATTACATAAGAGATTGTCGTCTTGCATCAAGAATTAGAGAAAGAGCTAATTTAAATTCAATGATAAATGGCCCAGGTATGATGATTAGTGCAAATATTATCAGGCAAATTGATGGTTGGGATGCAATGAGCATAAGCGAAGATGCAGAATTTGGAATTAATAGAATGTTTGATGGAGTAAAAGTTCATTTTGTGGAAGATGCAATTGTATATGAAGATCAAGCATCGACATTTAAAGATACATGGAACAGACTTGTAAGAATCGGACATGGGATGAATAAACTTTTTTGGAAAAAAGGACCAAAGATGTTGTTTAAGTTTTTGATGACGCTAGATATTTCTTATTTGGATTTATTTTTGCAATTATTTTTTATTCCAATGGCTTTTCTTTGTTGTACATGGATCCCTTTGTTCTATATCTTTGATGCGATTTATTATTGGTTACTTGCTCCAAGCGCACCAAATATAGAGTATTTGACATTGTTATTTGAAATCATTGCGTTAGCACTTATTTTCGCTTTCTATTTAATGTTTGTTTTGCAAGCTTTAATGATTATTGCTTTAGAACATAAACAGATTAAAGATTTTAAATTTAAAAACTATATTGGCACTATTTTTGTTTTTCCATTTTTTATGATTTATGATTGTATAACAATATTTTTTGGCGTTGTTTCAAAACCTAAATGGAAATCTATAAAAAGAAACAAATTGTAGACAAGTTAATCATTTAATATTAATATTAAATGCGCACGGAGGAAAGTATATGCAATGGTATGATTATGTATTTTGGGTAGTTTGTTTAGTTATTATTGTTTTAAGTTTACTCCAAGGTGGTAAAAGTGAAGGTGCTTCTGGTGCTATTACTGGTGGTGGAATGAATGTTTTCGTTAAAACCAAAGAAAGAGGAAGCGAATTAATTATCTCTTATTTAACACTTGGATTTGGCATTATATTTTTATTTTTCGCATTACTTAGCAGTGTATTAGTAAAATCAAGTTCATCATCTGATAGTACTACAACCGCTTTACAAATATTCAATACAATTAGATTTTAAAACAAGGTTCAAAAACTTTGTTTTTTAAATTTGAGGCCAGAACCGATATAGTTTTTTAAGAAAATGCATTCTTGAACTTATCGGTTTTTTTAATTAATTTTATTAATTATGAGTTGATTACTATTCTAAAATAATCTTAATTTGATAAAATTAAGGTCATGAAAAATATTAAAGAATATACAACCGAAAAAAAAGAAGAATTAAGAGAATTTTTTAGTCAATTTACGAATAAAAAAACATTAGTGATTGTTCAAGTAAATGATGATCCTGCAAGTAACTCATATATAAGAGGGAAATTGAAAGATTGTGAGGAAATTGGAGTTAAAGCAAGATTAATTAAATTAAATGAAAGCACAACACAAAAGGAGTTATTAGATTTAATAAATAATTTAAATAAAGACATTAGTGTTGATGGGTTTATTGTGCAAATGCCTCTACCAAAACAAATAGATGAGGAAGTTATAAAAAAATCTATTATACCCGAAAAAGATGTTGATGGATTTAATCATTATTCAAAATATACTCCTGCAACACCTAAAGGTATCGTTGAATTCTTAAAGGATAATAATTTTGAATTTAAAGGGAAAAATGCAGTTATCTTAGGAAGAAGCAACATTGTTGGTAAACCAATGCATGACATTTTACTAAAAATGGATATGAATGTTATTAATCTTCACACAAAAACAAGTGAAGAAGATAAGAAGTTTTACATAGAACACGCTAATCTAATTATTGTTTCTATTGGTAGAAAATACAATGTCGATAATAGGTATAACTTTAAAAAAGATTGTATTGTATTTGATGTTGGAATTAATAGAGAAGATGGAAAATTATATGGTGATTGTGTGCCTGATTTAAAAGTTGCTTATCAATCGCCAGTACCAGGGGGAGTTGGTTTATTAACTCGTCTTGCATTATTGATAAATTTGAAGGAGGTTTGTGAAGATAATGGAATTTAATATTAAAAATACTAGCGTTTATGGAATGGATTACACTTTAAAAGCAAGTGGAAATCCGATGAGAACTGAGTTTGATAGAAGTGAAGTTACCGAAAAAGATTTAATTCGTGCTGAAAAATTAGGAACTTGTTTAAGTGGACAAGGACATGATAATTTCTTGAAGGGATTTATTGTTCAATTTGATGTTACTGCTCCATTATATTGGTGGAAAGAAGCTCAAAGATATCATTGGTTAGATTTTATTTCATCTCAATCAACAATGCATTGCTTGCTGAAGTTTGATGTTGAAAAACAATGTGTAGAAGACACAAATAAAGAAGTATTAAGGATTGTCTCAAAAATTAAGGATGAATATAATTCAATCCCTGAAGATGAAATTGAAAAAAGAAAAGAAAAGTGGCGTGAACTTGTTGCTTCAACACCTTGTGGATTTTGTTTAGGCGCATCAATGACTACAAATTATCAACAATTAAAGACGATTTTTAATCAAAGAAAAAATCATAAATTAAAAGAATGGCATGTATTTTGCGACTGGTGTTTAACGCTTCCAAGATTTAGCGAATTAACTGGCTGTAAAAAGGACTAGAAAGAAGGTTTATATGAAAAAATCAATTTTAAGACAATATGCACATCTTATTGCATCAACTGGTGTTAATATTCAAAAAGGACAAGATGTTGTTATTAACGCATCTTTAGATCAACCTGAATTTATTAGAATGTTAGTTCAAGAATGCTATAAGTGCGGAGCAAATGATGTTTTGGTTTTATGGAGCGATCCAAC
This sequence comes from Acutalibacteraceae bacterium, assembly GCA_963655445.1. Classification (GTDB taxonomy): domain Bacteria; phylum Bacillota_I; class Bacilli_A; order RFN20; family CAG-826; genus Onthovivens. The sequence continues at coordinate 13,264 of CAVKEL010000019.1, forward strand.
TTTAACAATTTACAATTATAAATATAAAAAACTTAAAGATTTAAGTTCGTTAAATTCATGGCAAGATGCGAGATGGCAACATTGGCACGATACACTACCATGTAGAATTTATATTGAATCAGATGATCCAGATTCTTTAACAAAAATAAACATGGATAAATATGGCAAAGCTGCAAAAGCTTTAACACCAATAATTCGTAAATATAGAGATGACATGGATGATAAATATCAATGGTGCATAGCCGGTGTTCCTAGCATTGGTTGGGCAAAAAAAGTTTTCCCAGATCTTTCAAATAAAAAAGCAGTTGAAGCTTTATGGGAATTGATTTTAAAAGTTAGTAGAGCCTATGAAGGAGATCCAGTTAATAATTGGAAGGAACACGATGAGAACTTACATGAAAAGATGAAAGTTTTAAATTCACTTAATTTAAGAGAATTAGAATATCACAATTCTTTAGGTACCGACTTTAAAGTTGGCCTAATTCCAGATGTTATTTGGTTAGGTGGTGGAGAAAGCACAATGGAAACAAAAGTATATTTCCAACCTAATATTCCTACCGAAGAAATGTTTACTTCTCCAATGAAGGGAAAAGCAGAAGGAATTGTTTACGCTTCAAAACCTTTATGCTATAGAGGACAAATTATTGAAGATTTCTGGTTTAAATTTCATGAGGGAAAAGTAGTTGATTATGGTGCAAAAAAAGGCAAAGAACTTTTAAAACAAATGATAGAAGTTGATGAAAATGCATGTTATTTAGGTGAAGTTTCATTAATTCCTTATGATTCGCCAATAAATAACACCGGAGTTTTATTTTTCTCAACATTATATGATGAAAATGCTTCATGTCATATTGCTTTGGGAACAGGATTCCCATCATTAATGAAAGGATATGAAAATATGACTTTAGAAGAAATTACTAAGAAGGGCATTAACCATTCTGGAAGCCATGTTGATTTCATGATTGGAACCAAAGATATGGATATCGTTGGCATTGATGATAAAGGAAATAAACATCAAATATTTAAAAATGGCAATTGGGCTATATAGAAAAAAGAGTTCTTTAAAGGAACTCTTTTTTAACATATATTTTCAAAGTCTGAAGGATCATCAATATCGATGATATCTTTTACTGGGATAAAAAAATCTTTAAAATAAACAAGGTGATTATTTTTATCGATTTTTTGAATTTGAGCGCGAAACGTATATAAATATCCATCAAAATAAATTTTAAAAGTTAATGGAATATCAATGTGTTCGCGCAAAATTAAATCAATTTTTCTAGCTTGTTCTGTTGATATTTTTGGTTTGCGAATTTTATTTTTCTCATAAAGCATTTCTTCTAAAAATTGGTTTTGTTCAACTAGAGAAGAGAAAGGAAGCCATTTTTTCATTCCACGATCATCACTCATTTTCTATGCCCTCCTATTTGATTATGTCTTTCTTTTATAGTGCTTGATTTTGATAAAGCACTAGTTCTCGAAATACTGTTTTTGCCAAATTTTTCCATAACTTTATCAAGTGTTTTATACATTTCTTCTTCATCATCTAATGATTCAATGTCAGAAAATAAGGAAAGTTGTTGTATGCCTTTGTTTGATAAATCTGTGTAAGAAATACAAACCCTTCTGATTGGTTTGTCTTCGCAATACGTATTATAAAGATACATTATAGCTTTCAATAAATCACTGTTAATAGATGATGGCGTAAGTAATTTTACTTGATGAAAAAAGCCTCCATCAATAGCACTTGAATAACCTATACCAAGATGAACGCATCCGCAATTTTTATTTATTTTTCTTAATCTAATTGTAAGTTCATCACACATTTCTTTTAGAATTAAAACTGTTTCTTTTTTTGTATAGTCACGCATTAAAACTTGACCAACAGACAATCCTTTATTTAAAGGCAAATATTTTTCTCTAATATCTGTTTCATCAATTCCATTTGCGTGATTATGTAATTCTGCACCTAAAATACCAAATCTATCGATTAATTCTTCTTTGTCATAATTTGCCAAATCACCAACCGTATAAATTCCTAAAAGATTTAATTTAGCTGTATAACCAATACTAATTCCCCACATTTTATTTAATGGTCTAATTGGCCAAAGTTTTTTTGGAACATCATCATATGCCCATTCAGCAATGAAATCTGCATTTGTTTTTGCTTCAGTATCATCTGCTACTTTTGCTAAAAACATATTTGGACCAATTCCTGCTGTTGCAATTAAGCCTGTTTGATCTTTGATTTTTGTAAGCATTCTTTTAACTAATTCTTTTGGAGTGCATTTATATAATTTTAAATATGGTCCAAGATTTAGAAAGCATTCATCTATTGAATAAATATGAATATCATCTTGGCCAACAAAATCCAAGAATATAGATACAATTTCAGCGCTTTTCCTAACATATTTTTCCATTTGTGGAATAGCTAAAACAATTTCTTTATTTTTAGGCAAATCCTTTCTTCTGCATCTTGAAGGAACCCCCATCATTTTTAAAGCATGCGAAACACTTAATACTATAGTGGCTTCCTTTCTTGCAGTATCTGTAACAGCGAGCAAAGCTTTTAAAGGGTCAAGACCTCTTTCAACGCATTCAATAGAAGCATAAAAGGCTTTCATATCAATAACAGCAATT
>CAVKEL010000020.1:0-8634 GCA_963655445.1 Acutalibacteraceae bacterium
AATATGTTGCATTATTCTTATTTGTATTCTTTTATTTAGTTATTAAAAGTTATTCAGGTTTTATTGGGCAAATGCAAAATATGATTTTAATGTATGTTTTTACTATTCCATTAGGTAATTATGTGCAAAAGAAATTAAATAATAGAATTTATGGTGCAATATTATCGAGTTTTTTATTTCAAGCAATCATGATTACATCTGCAGCGATAATATCTTTCTTTTAAAGTTAGGAGGTACATTTATATGTTTAGAGAAATCAGAAAGAAAATTAATGAGTTAAAAGAAGAAGATGTTAAAAAATTACTTAAAAACGCTAAAAGAGGAGTCTTAGCTATTAATAGTGATGATAATTATCCTTATGGTTTGCCTATTAATTATTTTTACGATGAAGAAAATAATAAAATTTATTTTCATAGTTCTAAAGTGGGATACAAAGTTGATTTATTGAAGAGATGCGATAAGGTTTCTTTTACGGTTTTTAGCAATGAAATAATAAAAGAAGAAGCTTGGGCTCCTTATGTTCAAAGCGTAATAGTTTTTGGGAAATGTCATCCAATTGAGGATGATAATGAAGCCTTAGAAGCAATTTATAAATTTGCATTAAAATATTATCCTAATAAAGAAATGGTTGATGAAGAAGTAAGACAAGCTTTTAAAGCAGTTCAAATGTATGAAATTGAAATCGAGCATGCTAGAGGCAAACAAGTGCATGAAAGATAATAAATGATTTTTTGAAATGTTATTTATTAAGAAAGCATTAATTTTATCAATGAAAGCCTTTACTAATTGAAAACCATATCAAGATTATTCGATAATTTAGTGTAGGTCTAATTAATTCGTCAGTAATTAGTTATAACCACATTTTAATTTATAAGGAAGATAAAAAATGAAAAAATCAAAACTTTTAACGATGTTGGCTGTTAGCGCCTTTTTAGTTGGCGGATTAGCTTCATGTAATGGAGGAAGCAATGATGGCAAAAAAGAAACTATCAATGTTCAATTTGTTCCTTCAAGAGATGCTGGTACACTTGCAACTTTAGCAAGCAATCTCGAACCATTATTAAACGCTACAACTGATAAATATGAATTTAAGATTACAACCGGTACATCATATGCTGCTACAACTGAAGCTATGTTAGCTGGTCAAATCGATATTGGTTTCTTAACTGCTAGTGGTTATGCTGAAGCTACTTTAAAACATAAAGGTGAAGTTGAAGTATTATTGACTTCTGTTAGAAAAGGATATCAAGTTCAAGAAGATTTTGATAACGAAAAAGATCAAAGAGCTGCTATGAATGGCGAAAAATCAGGTTATGAATATTTAGGTGAACAAACTACTGGTGATGTTAACTGGTATTCATCAATTTTAGTTGTTTCAAATGAATATTATAAAGACAATAATGGCGATGGTGTCATCGATATCAAAGATATGGTTGGCTTAACTGTTGCTAGACAAGGTACCACAAGTGGTGCTGGTTATTTAAGACCATTAAAATATTTAAATGACTATGGCCTAGAAATGGTTGATGAAATTACTGATGCTACAAAGCAAATTAAAGGTTTATATATTAAAGGTTATGATGCTGCTTTATCAGCAATGTTAACTGGTGAAGTTGCTGGATATTGGGGATATATGGATGTTAGATATTCAAATGCTTATTCAAAAACCGAATCTGAATATTATCAAAATAAAGAAATCTTCACATCAAGTAAATGCGTAGCAATCACTGATGGTATCTATAATGATACAATTTCTGCAAGAACAGGATTATCAAGTGAAGCTAAAGAAGCTGTCAAGAATGCCTTCAATACTGTTGTTAAACAAGGAACTATCACCGAAGAAGGAACTGGTGCCTATTATTTATACAATTTATATAGCCACACTGGTTATACAGAAGCTAAGGATTCTGATTTCGATGGTGAAAGAGAATTCTATCAATATTGTGTTGACCATAATTTAATCTAATTTTAGAATTATAAAGTCTATACAATTGTGAAGGAATATTTATGATCGTTTTCGAACATGTTGATAAGGTTTATCCAAACGGATTTAAAGCTTTAAAAGATATTAATTTAACCATCAATGATGGAGATTTTGTTGCTATTATTGGTTTATCAGGTGCAGGTAAATCTACTTTACTTAGAACCATCAATAAAATGCACGATATTCAATCAGGAAAGTTAATTGTAAATGGTCAAGATATTTCCGAAGCAAAAGGAAAACAATTACGCTCAATAAGAAAGAATATTGGAATGATTTTCCAATCATTCAATCTTGTTAAAAGAAGTAGTGTATACAAAAACGTTCTCTCAGGGAGAGTGGGATACCACTCTTTCTTTGAGACGTTTTTTGGTATTTATAGCGAAAAAGAAAAGAAACTTGCGTTTGATTCATTGAATAAACTTGGTATTTTAGATAAAGCATTTGTTAGAGCTGATGAACTTAGTGGCGGACAACAACAAAGAGTTGCTCTTGCTCGTGCTTTAACCCAAGAACCTTCATTAATCTTAGCTGACGAACCTGTTGCATCTTTAGATCCAGTCACAACTATTTCAGTTATGAATGATTTTAAAAAGATTAATGAAGATTATAAAATTACAATTGTTTCAAATATGCACCATGTTGATTTAGCTTTAAGATATGCAAATCGTATTATAGGCATCAAAGATGGTGAAATTGTTTTTGATGGTGCTCCAAAAGATGTTAATGATGAAGTTTTACTTAATATTTATGGTAGAGCTTTAAAATCTAGCGAAAAATTAGGTGAAGTCGATGAATAAGGCATTAACCGATACATATACAAAATTGCGTTATAGAAATGTAAAAGTAACGCTTTTAAATGGGGAAGAAAAAATTTTAAAAAAGAAAAGGAGTATGGTTCCTTTTTGGACAATTTTAGTTTTAGCTACTATAGGTCTTTCTTTTTTGTTTATTGAAATACCAAATAATATTAGATTCGATCAATTTAGTAATATTTTTAAACAAATGTTTGTTCCTAGCCAATGGAGCCTTAAGACATGGGATGGCTATTGGGGTTATTTATTTAATACTGCTATTCCAAAAATTTTAAGCACAATTGAAATGGTTTCAATTGCAACATTTATAGGGACTATTATTTCAATTCCATTCTTTATTATTGCAAGTAGCAATATTTTCCCTTCTAAGTGGGTTTATATGCCAGTAAGAATTATTTTAAATATTTTTAGATCTATTCCAACTTTTGTCTTGGCTGTTATTGCTACTGTTTTCTTTGGTTTTAATGAAACCAGTGGTATTGTTGCAATGGCGCTTTTTACTGGTGGTGTTCTATTTAAACTCATGTATGAACATATTGAAACATGCGATATGAATCCATTTGAAGCATCTAGAAGTACTGGTGCAGGAACTATGCAAGCATATATGATTGCTATTTCTCCACAAGTAAAGCCTACCTTTATTTCTAATATTATTTATGTTTTTGAAATAAATGTTAGAGCAAGTGTCATTTTAGGCTTTGTTGGTGCTGGTGGTATTGGCCAACTTTTAAGTGATGCAATTGAATCAACTCAATATGATAAAGTTGGTGCAATTTTGATACCTTTATTTATTACAGTTGTAGCTCTTCAACTTGTTAGTAGTTATTTAAGAAGGAAGGTGCAATAATGATTTTTAAACGTGTTGATCAAGAAACATACAATAACCTTCCATGGTATAAAAAATTATTTTATAGGGTTGAAAGACATTTTTTAAGTGTTGATGAAGCGTATAAAGCTAGACCAAAAAAATGGATTTATAATTTAGTATTTGCTGCAATTTTGATTGGATTTATTCTTTATTTTGCACTTGATTTAAACTTCTTTGGTCATTTTAGAAATCCTAATTGGGCTAAGTTTGGAAAGATGTTAGAAGGATTTGCAAATCCAGATTGGTCATATTTCTTTGGATATGGTTCTTTTACATTTAATAAATCAGTTATTTTTGAAGTTATTCAAACATTTGCAATTGCTTTTGTCGGAACATCAATTGCTGCAGTTTTATCATTATTATTTGGATTTTTAGCAAGCAGAAGAATGGTTGGTAAATGGGCAATTATTTCAGAATTGTTTTTGATTGTAATTAGAACATTCCCAGAAATCTTAATGGGTTTCATTTTCGTTAAAGTTTTTGGTTTTGGTTCGTTTACTGGTGTCATGGTTTTATCTATTCACTCAATTGGTATGATAGGAAAAATGTATGCCGAACAATTGGATGTTATTGAAGAAGGACCACTTGAAGCTTTAAATGCATGTGGGGCTGGACCAATGGCTAGAATTAAACTTGGTGTTGTTCCTCAAGTTGCTCCAAACTTCCTAAATGTTATCCTTTATAGATTTGATTTAAATATTAGAACCGCTTCATTACTTGGTTTAGTTGGAGCTGGTGGAGTCGGATATTCTATTGATATTCATTCAACAAATGGTCATTGGAGTCAATTAGCAGCTGTTTTATATGGCGTTATTATTCTTGTTATTTTAGTTGACCTCGTTTCTTCAAAATTAAGAAAGAAACTTATTTAGTTATGAAAAAATTAATTGTTCTTGCTGGATTACCTGGTAGTGGTAAATCTACATATGTTTTTAACAATTTTAATTATGAAAATTGCTATCATTTTGATAGTGATGAAACTAGAAGAAAAATGTATGGAACATATCTTCATTTTCCTAAAGATATGTATGATATCTATAATACTATGATTGATGATGCTAATAAAAAATATGATGAACTAGTTTCTAATAATGTTGAAGATTTTACAATGATTATGGATTCTACTTTTTTAGATAATAAAAGAAGGATGCATTATTATAAAAATCTTAGGAAGTTTGATTATTATGAACTCGTCATGTTTATAACAAGAGATATTAATTTTAATTTAGAAAACAATAAAAAAAGAATTAAGGATAAATGGGTTCCAGAAAATGTAATTTTTGATATGGTTAAACAATATGAAGAACCAAATGAAGAGGTCAAAAAAGCATATAACAAGATAACTAAAATATATGTTGGTTAAGTAATTATGAAAGCATATAAATTCAAGACCATATTAAATAAAGGCAGATTTAAAAAGTATTTTTATTCTTTATCAAAAGAAGAGCAAAAAGAAATAGAAATTAGCGTAAATGAATATGCGGTCAAATATGCAAAATATTCAGATACTAAAAATATGGAATTTCTAGTGAATTTATTATTTGTTCTTGGTGCTTTTGATGTTTTAAAATTTAGAAGAACTGATGAAGAAAAAGTCATAGATGAGCTATCAAATGCCATGTATGATTTTCTTAAAAATAAGGCCAGTATTTTTAATAAAATTTTCAAAAATAACTTTATATATTCACTTCTTAGAAAAATAATTTCAAAGAAAATGTTGGGATTTAATGGGCATGGTTGGGAAATAAGTGCACCTGATAAAGTTGATAATAATATTTATATTGAAGTCAAAAAATGTTTAGTTCATGAAATTTTAAAAGAAGAAGGTAAAGTAGAACTAGGGAAAATGTTTTGTAATGCTGATTTAGTTTTGTATATGCATTTAGCAAAAACAGAATTTAAACGCACCGAAACCTTAATTAAAGGCGGCAAAATGTGCGATATGCATTTTATAAGACATAAAGAAAGCGATTTTGATAGATATAAAAGCGTTTAATTAGTTTTTATTTTAAACATGCTCTCGATTTTAATTTATAATATTAGAAATAGGGAGTTTTTTGTATGGAAGAATCAAAAATCAATATTACTGCGAATATTTCTAGCTCAATATCATATGTAACAAGACAATGTGAAATTTATCTTGCAAATAAATATCATAATTTTAATGAAACAAATTCTTTTTCTTTTATTAGAAATATAAGAATTTTAAATAATACTGACAAAGATATTTTAGATGCTGTTTTAAAAATTGAATTTAATACACCTGAGATTAAAGATTCTTCAATTAACATTTCTTGTTTAGATAAAAATAAAATAATTGAAATAACTGATAATTTTAATTTTGAAATAGATCCAACAAAATTATATGAATTAAATGAAGCAAAACTAATAAATCTTACTTTAAACCTTATGGATAGTAATGGAAGTTTAATTGCAAGTAGAGTTTACCCATTAAAATTAATGCCTCTTAATCAAATTTCAAGTGGTGTTAAAGGTGATTATTTTGTTCCAGAATTACTTGCTTGTTTTGTAACTCCAAACGATGATTTTGTTAATGAAGTTGCAAGGAAAGCTGCAAAAATATTACAAGATGACGAGAATGAATCATTTATGGGTTATCAAGCAAATGATCCTAATTATGTCATTCATGAACTTAATGCAATTTATAAAGCTTTACGTAATGAAGGCATTGCTTATTCTATGCCTCCAGCAAGTTTCGAGAAAGTTTTTCAAAGAATTAGATTGCCTCAAGAAGTTTTAAAATTAAAACAAGGAACTTGCCTTGATACTGCAATTCTTTTTGCTAGTGTTATTGAGAATGTTGGTTTACATCCTATTATATTTTTAACAAATAAACATGCTTTTGTAGGTTGTTGGTTAGAAGAAAATCTACAATCAGGAACTAGAGAAGATAATAGCACTATTTTTAGTGAAGCAAGTGAAAAAGGAATTAGTAAACTAGCATTAATTGAAACAACTTTCATTTGTAGTGGACAATCTGCATCTTTTAATGATGCAATGGAGCAAGCAAGAAATACCCTAATTAAATCTATATTTGAATATGGAGTTGATGTTACAAGTTGTAGAAGGACTGATATATATAAACCAATACCAACACCAAAAATGGATGGAACAAATGAAATTCATTTTGACGTTGTAGATTTATTGAATGAAAGACCAACAGAAGTTGATACAAGTTTAAGAGATAAATATATAAGAAAAGATAAGGGGAAAGACAAGTTTGATTTATGGGAAAGAAAACTTTTAGATTTGAGTCTTTCAAATAAATTAATTAATTGTAAATCAAGAAAAAATTCACTTAATGTTTTATTAGATAATCCTCAAGAATTATTTGTTGCATTAACTCAAAAAGATAAATTTAATTTATTAGGTTTTTCATCAAAAGAGAAGGGAATTGATACAGATATTTTAAGTTATAAAGACAAAAACTATATCGGAAGTGCCCTCAATAGTGGAAAACTCATACTAGAAACTGATGCAAACAAATTTGAAGATGAAGTTAAAAAGTTAGCAAGAAGAAGCAATTCAGCTTATGAAGAAAGTGGCAGTAACATTCTCTTTTTAGCGGTTGGTTTAATTGAATGGTACCCAAATGAAAGTTCAGTTTATCCTAATTATGCTCCATTACTTTTAGTACCAGCTCAACTAAGTCAAAGGAAAATAGGGAAATTTTATACTGCAGATTTTTTCTTAGATGAAGCAAGATTAAATATTACTTTTTTAGAATATGCTAAGCAAAATTTTAATTTAACACTTGATTTAAATGGTAGAGATCTATCATTGGATTCTAATGGCGTTATTGGTTATGATGAAATATGCAATACTTTGACAAGAGAATTAAATATAAAAAATTGGAAGGTTATAAAAGATAAAGCTTTTATAGATACATTCTCTTTTTCTCATTTTGTTATGTGGGAAGATATCTATAATAGGAAAGATTTATTATTAAAAAACCCTGTCATTTCTTCACTATATTATGGAAATAACGAAAAATTGACTAACGATAATCAAGGAAAAGAAATAGATATTGACAATGAAGTAAAGCCAAAAGATTTAGCAACACCATTGAGTGCTGATTCAAGTCAAATTGAAGCTATTTTAAGTTGTGCAAAAGGCGAATCATTTGTGCTATTTGGTCCTCCAGGTACTGGTAAATCTCAAACAATTGCAAACATGATTGTTAATTTAATGTATCAAGGTAAATCTGTTTTATTTGTTGCGGAAAAAATGGTTGCACTTGAAGTTGTTAAACATAGATTAGATGAAATTGGTCTTGGAAATTTTTGTGTTCAAATTCATTCAAATAAAATTTCTAAAACAGAAGTTTTAAATCAAATAGATAACGCTTTGCAAATGCACAATATTGAAGAACCAAAAGATGCAGAAAGTAATGCAGAAAAATTGCTCGATTCAAGAAATGAACTTAATTCTCGTTTAGAAAAGATGCATTCAAATAAAAAATATTTTGTATCGCTTTACGATTCAATTTTAATGTATGAGGATTTAAAAAATAAAGGATGCGAGAAAACGATATCTATTGATGATGAATATATTAATTCGTTAACAAAAGAATCATTTAACGAAACTGTTTCAGAATTAAAGAATCTTGAAATTGCCGCAAATGAAGCTGGTGGCTATAAAGATAATCGCTTTAATTTCTATAAGGGAACCACATACAATTTAGCCATACGTAATGAAGTTGAAAGCAAAATAAAAACCATATCTAGTCGAATTGAAGAAATTATTAAGTTTGATAATTCATTCGCTAAATTATATGGTTTTCAACAAATTAAGAATCTTAAAGATCTCTTAGATTTCTCAAATTTGCTCAAATTATTACTTGAAAAAGATCCATTAAATTTTGATTCATTAATTGATTTTGATTATGAGGAAAAGGGCGAAATTTCAAATTTATATTTAGATTCAAAAATTGAAGAATTAAGTTATAA
>CAVKEL010000020.1:8644-15202 GCA_963655445.1 Acutalibacteraceae bacterium
GTGAAACACATAAATTAATAAGATTATTTGGTTTCTTAAAAGATTTATTTACAAGAATAGGATTGTTAAACAATTATCAGTTTATTCTTTAGCTTCTGAACAAAAAATTAAAAGAAAAGAATTAGATGATATTTTAAATGACATTAGAAATTATAAGAAATTTAAAGATGTTACAAGCAAGGTCGATAAATCAATTTTCTATCATTTTGATAAGTTCAAAAACGAAACTTCAAGTGATTATTTAGATACAAAGAATTTATTTAATAATACAAAAGACTTCTATAAAGAGATTATAAAAACAAGTTTCTTTAAAGAAGAAGATATTAAATCATTTAAGAAATTATATGAAAATAAAGAAAAGTTATTTTCTAGTGAAATCACAAAATATCTAGAATTTAATAAAGATTTTTATGAAGAATTAAAGACTTTAAATAATGAAGATAATATTGACTTTATTTCTCTAAATATTTCGCTTCATGATATGGTATTAAAAATTAAAGAAGCTTTAAAAGGAATTGGTAAATTTAATCTTTGGATTTTATTAAATAATGCATTAAATAAGGTTAATGATTTAAGTTTAGATTTTATTGCAAATGAATTTAAGTTGGGCAATTTAGACAACAATGAGCTAGCTTCAACATATCAATTCTCGGTTTATTCAAAATTAATTGCATCATATTTTAATATTTATGATTTTAATGAATTTACTAAACCAACAGTTGAAAAGAATATACAAGAATATGAAAGTTTAATTGAAGAATATTGCAGATTAACTGTTGAAAATGTTGCGGCAAAGATTACGCAAAATTCTCCAATAATTGATTCTGAATATGTCAAGTCTAGCGAGCCAGCAAAGATTAGAAAACTTATTAAGAGTAATGGTAGAGAACAAGTTTAAGACAAATAATGAACAACCTTGGTGATTTTATTAAAAAGATTTGTCCATGTTTCTTAATGTCGCCATTATCAATTGCTCAATATATTGATCCAGAAAAGATGCATTTTGATGTTGTTATTTTTGATGAAGCTTCACAAATTCCAACTAGCGAAGCAGTAGGTGCAATAGCAAGAGGTGATTCAGTTGTTATCGCCGGGGATTATAATCAAATGCCTCCAACAAGTTTCTTTAAAACACAAATCGATAATGATGTTTCATTTTTTGAAAACGAAACTGATTTAGATAGTTTACTTGATGATTGCATTAGTGTAGGTTTGCCTCAAAGAAACTTATTGTGGCACTATAGAAGCCACCACGAATCATTAATTGCTTTTTCAAATAATAAATTTTATAAAAATAATTTATATACATTCCCATCACCTTCAAATTTAATAAGTAATGTTAAATTTGTAAACGTTCATGGAACATATGAAAGAAATAAAGGGATTAATAAAGAAGAAGCAAATGCTATCGTTAAAGAAATTATAAGAAGACTTAAAGATCCTGTTCTTTCTAAAAGAAGTATTGGCGTTGTTACTTTTAACCAAAAGCAGCAAAACTTAATTCAAGATATGCTTGATGAAGAATACGATAAGAATCCAGATTTAAATTTACGTCCTGGCAATGAATCAATCTTTGTAAAGAATCTTGAAAATGTTCAAGGAGATGAAAGAGATGTCATTTTATTTTCAATTTGTTTTGCAAAAAGAAAAGATGGTGAGCTCAGTTTGAACTTTGGTCCATTATCTCTTGAAAAAGGAGAAAGAAGACTTAATGTTGCAGTTTCAAGATCAAGAGATGAAATGATTATTTTTTCTTCAATTGAACCAATGGATATTAATCCAAACAATGCTAAAAATGATGGAGCTGGGTATCTAAAAGATTTGCTTGAATATGCAAAATATGGAGTTAGAGCTTTAACTAAAAAAGTTAACAATAACGATAGGCAATTTGATTTAAGTGTTGCTGAGTTTATCAAAAAAGATTTAGAAGAACTTGGATACAAATGTGATTTAAATATAGGAACAAGTAATTTCCGTGTTGATATTGCAATTAAAAATGAAAAAGAAGATGCATATTGTTTAGGAATTATTTGTGATTCTTCCTTCTATTATGATGCTAAAACATGTAGAGATAGAAATATTCTTCATTACAATATTCTTTCAAGATTAGGGTGGAATATTGTAAGAGTTTGGACATTGGATTATTATGATCATCCAAAAGAAGTAATCAATCAAATCACCGAAAAGATTAATGATGTAAACAATGGAAAAGTTAAAAAAGAAAAAAAGGTTCAAAAATCCTTAAAAGAAACAGTTCAATTTAAGAAAAAAACTGATGATTCATGGATGAAAAATAAAGTTCCATATGTGAAATATTCAGGATCTATAGCTTATTTTGAAAGTGATAGAGAGGTAATTTTGGCTCTTAGAGGAATAATTAATAAGGAAGCACCAGTAACTTATTCATATATTAAAGATTCAATAAGAAAGATGGCAAAATTATCAAAGATTAGTTCAAAAATGAATAACAACCTTACTAACTTATTAGCACAAATTGGTTTCTATCATACGATGTCACCAGATACTTATTGGAAAGATAAAGAGCAATATTCGTCCTATGTAAACTATCGTGAAGTTAAAAATTTTGAAATTACTCAAATACCATACGAAGAATTAGGGAATTTATTTGTCGATATTGTTAGTGATTTAAGAAAAGTACAAAAGGCTGATTTATTTAAATTTGTAAGTGTGTTTTATGGCTATAAGTTAATGACTCAAAAAACAACAAATTATCTTGAAGAAGCAACGCATTATTTAACTATCAAAAACTATCGTGGGTTATATCAAAGCGGAGATCTTATCTCGATTAAAGAAAAATAAGTCCTACTCTTAATAAAACCATTTATGAATTTAAAAGTTCATTCTGTCCATTATAAGGTGCAAGAATGAACTTTTTTGGTTTTTGTAATTTCATATATGGATTTTGTACGAAATTTAGAAATATCTAGTTTCTAATACTAGATAATCATATAATATTGTTTATAATAAGTTGTCTTTAAATTATTTTGAAAGATTTATCTTAAGAAAAAGTACTTGTTAGTGGGGCGCGATGTAGAGGAAAGTTGTTATAGATGTGAAATAAGATAAATGCTTGTTATAGATATTAAAAGTAAGTTAAGGAGGTTTGTATTTGATGTCTAGTTATGTATTAAGTTGTTGCTCAACAAGTGATTTGTCACCAGAGCAATATAAAGAGAGAAACATAAAAGTTTTGTATTATCACTTCTTTTTAGGACAAGATGAATATGTTGATAATTTTGGTGAATCTATTTCATATCAAGAATTCTATCAAAGAATGAGAAATGGAGAAATTACTAAAACATCACAAATAAATACAGAGCGTTTTATTGAATTCTTTGAGCCAATGTTAAAGGAAGGGAATGATGTTTTACATATTTGCTTCTCTAGCGGTTTAAGTGGAACGTATCAAAGTGCATTGATTGCAAAAGATATGTTAAAAGAGAAATATCCAGATCGAAAGCTTTTAATTGTTGATTCGCTTTGCGCTTCATCAGGATATGGAATGTTTGTAACAAAAATTGCAGATTTAAGAGATGAAGGAAAAACAATTGAAGAGGCTTATGAATGGGCTAATGAGCACAATAGAACTGTTCATCATTGGTTTTTCTCAACTGATTTAACTTTCTATGTTAGAGGCGGAAGAATTACAAAAACAGCTGGTTTAATTGGAAATGTTTTACATCTTTGTCCAGTTATGAACGTAAACTTTGAAGGGAAACTTATTCCTAGAAAGAAGATAATTGGTAAAAAGAGAGCCATTGATGATGTTATTGAAGAAATGGTTAAAAATGCTGACAATGGATTAGAATACAACGATTATTGTTATGTATCCCATTCGGAATGTGTTGAAGATGCTAATAAACTCAAAATCAAGATTGAAGAAAAATTCCCAAATCTAAAAGGAAAAGTGAAAATATATAATATTGGAACAACAATTGGTAGCCATTCTGGACCAGGAACTGCAGCAATTTATTTCTTTGGAACAAAAAGAGAAGATTAATATAAATTATATTTTCGTGAGGTTAATTGTTTTTTAGATTGTAAAAACGAAATATTTTCGTATAATGAAAATGATTTTTGGGTTACCTCCGAAAATTAGGCGCTATCTTTGATAGCGTTTTTTATAAGAAAAGCCACCCCTAGAGGATGGCTTTTTCAGTTTGTTTATCAAAGAAATGGATTTTATTTAAATTGAGGCAGACTTTAATTTTGTCTCCTGCATTTATTGCTTTTGATGTTTCTAGTTTAATAACAAGATCTTTACCGGCGAAATCTGTATGAATATAATATTCACTTCCTAATAATTCGGCGATTTTTACTTCAAGTTCAATAACTGATTCAGGGAATTTCTTTGAATGTTCACCATCACCTGGATGGATGTCTTCCGGACGAATTCCAAATATAACATTTTCAGGAATATTTTTACCTTTAGTTATCGCTTCTGGGATTTTAATTTTTGTTCCGCCTTCAAATCTAATTTCGCTATTTTTATATTCAACATTGAAGAAATTCATTGCTGGAGACCCGATGAATCCTGCAACAAATAAATTTGCTGGGTGTTGATAAATTTCTTTTGGTGTGCCTATTTGTTGGATATGCCCTGCTTTCATGATTACGATTCTACTTGCCATAGTCATAGCTTCTGTTTGATCGTGGGTAACATAAATAGTGGTGGCATTTAATTGGTTGTGAAGTTTAACAATTTCGCTTCTCATTTGCACACGTAATTTTGCATCAAGATTTGATAATGGTTCATCCATTAAGAACACTTTTGCATTACGTACAATAGCACGACCTAAAGCAACTCTTTGACGTTGACCGCCAGATAATGCTTTTGGTTTTCTATCAAGGTATTGTTCAATTTGAAGAATTCTTGCTGCTTCATGAACTCTACGATTAATTTCATTTTTTGGAATGTGTTTATATACAGTTACTGGAACCTTTGTTTCTTGAGCATATTTAAGTTGAGCTCTAATTTTCTCTAATTCTTCTGCATCTTTTCCATCATTTTCTGATTGAAGTAAAAGTTTTTCAAGTTCGGCAATTTTCTTTTTGTCAAAGTCGTAAACATATTCTGCGTTTTTTCTTGCTTCAGATAACTTATTACTTAAAACTTCAATTTTGGAATGGTAGCTATCTAACTCTTCCTTTGTTGAATTGTAATCGGCAAGTTTTGGTTCAAGTTTATCTATCTTCTTTTTGAATTTTGCAGCTTTTTTAGGATCTTTAATGGTTTCGTAATCTCTAAGAGCGTTATCGCGTTCTGTTTTAATTCTTGTTAAGTCATCAAATTTATTATTTACTTTGCTAAATCCTTTATAAAGTTCATTTAATTCATTTTCAATAACACCGATTTTTTCTGCACTTTCTGGCGTTAAAACTTTTTGATTAACTTTATTAATTTTTAAAGAAAATGCCATATTATCAAATACTGACATATGTGGATAGAGAGCATAACTTTGGAAGACCATCGCTATATTTCTGTCTTTTGGTGAAACATCATTTACATATTCACCATCAATAAATAAATTTCCAGCTGTAATGTTTTCTAAACCAGCAACCATTCTTAAAGTAGTGGATTTACCACAACCTGATGGGCCAACAAATACAATAAACTCATGCTTTTTAATATCTAGATTAAAGTCAAAGACAGCTTGAACGCCATTATCATAGACTTTGTCAATATGTTGCAATGAAACATATGCATCTTTAGGGCAAGTTAAAATTCTTACTCCTTCTTTACTTTCAACATTATTAATTTTCTTTTCTTCCATATTAGGTTACCTCCTAGATAGACAATTCAACATCATAGACTTTTTTATCTTTATTGAATGGAATTATATTTCCTTCAATTAGATTACCATCAATATATAGACCTTTTTCTTTTGATCCATCATTTATAATGTGGATATTATATTTTGCATTTCTAAATATTCTATTAACATGAACTTCTTTGAAATCTTTTGAAAGACAAGGTTCAATTTTTAATCCATCAATTTCTGGTTTAATTCCTAGCAAACCTTGCGATATAACCACGAACGACCAACTTGCAGTTCCTGTTAACCAAGAATTCTTAGCAGCCCCATAATGAAGGCTGTCTCTTCCGGCAATTGTTTGCGAATAAACATATGGTTCTGTCTGATGAATTTCACTTATGCATTCAATATATGCAGGAGCATTTTTCTTATATAATGAGAATGCTTTTTCAGGTTCTTTTTCAACGCAATATGCTAAGGTTACCCATGGATTATTGTGACAAAAGACACTTCCGTTTTCTTTGTGACCAGGTGGATAACTAGAAATTTCACCAAGTTCTAAATGATATTTTTTGTAAGTTGGATATAGAACTTCTATTCCATAATCATTCTCAAGATATTTTTCAACACTTCTAAGAGCGAGTTTGCCATATCCTAATTCGTGTCCAACACCTGCATAAGTACAGAAACCATTTGATTCGATAAAGATTTTGCCATCTTCACACTCTTTGCTACCTATTTTTTGTGAGAATGCATCATATGCACGAATGAACCATTCGCC
>CAVKEL010000020.1:15212-22874 GCA_963655445.1 Acutalibacteraceae bacterium
TTTAGTATGGCATCATTAATAATTTTTAAGTATTTTTCTGTTTTCTTTACATCATCATTTTTACCATAACGTTTTGCAATTTCTATAAATTCTTTTGCATATTTCATGTACATGCCAGCAATGAAAACAGATTCAGCTTTATGTGATTCTTTATTGCTTGTTGTTTGGAATGATTCTCCAGGAACAGAACTAAAACAATTTAAATTTAAACAATCATTCCAATCAGCCCTTCCAATTAAAGGAAGATTGTGTGGACCAAGATTATTTTCTGTAAATTCAATGCTTCTAACTAGATGTTCATATAGAGGTTTTTCACTTCCTTTAACATTATTAAATGGAGTAGGAATATCTAATATTGAAAAGTCTCCAGTTTCTTTAATATATGCGCTTGTTGCGGCAATAAGCCATAAAGGATCATCGTTAAATCCAGAACCGACATCGCCATTACCTCTTTTGGTTAGTGGTTGATATTGATGATATGTTGATCCATCTTCAAATTGAATTGAAGCAATATCAATAATTCTTTCTTTGGCTTTATTAGGAATTAAATGAACGAATCCTAATAAATCTTGACAGGAATCTCTAAATCCCATGCCTCTACCAGTTCCGCTTTCAAAATATGAAGCGCTTCTTGACATACAATAAGTCATCATACATTGATATTGATTCCAAATATTTGCCATTCTATCAAATTTTTCATCATTTGATTTAATTGAAAATATATTCAATAAGTTTTCCCAATATTTTGCTAAATCATTAAAAGCTTTTTCAACTTTTTCTTCTGAATTAAATTTTTCCATTAATTCATACGCTTTTTCTTTATTAATAATATTTGGAGCAATGAATTTTTCATCATCTTTATTTTCAACATACCCTAAAATAAATATTATAGTTTTGGTTTCGTTTGGTTTTAATTCAATTGAAAAATGGTGGCATGCAATTGGCTCATTTCCATAACATATTTCATTTTTTGTTTTATTATTTTTAATAACTTCTGGATCATCCCAACCATTGAGCAATCCTAAAAATGATTCTCTTTCTGTATCGAATCCATCATGTTTTTGGTTTGCATAAAAGAATGAGTAGTGGTTTCTTCTTTCTCTATATTCTGTTTTATGATAGACAGTATTTTCATCTACTTCAACTTCAGCAATATTTAAATTTCTTTGGAAATTAGTTGAATCATCGATTGTGTTATACAAACAAAATTCAACTGCTCCATAAAGATCGATATTTCTTGTTTTATTTGAAACGTTTGTTAGTTTTAGTTCATTGATTTCACAATTTGAACCTAAAGGAACGAAAAAAAGGAGATTACAAGAAATACCGTTCTTGGAGCTTAAGAATCTTGAGTAGTTGAGTCCGTGATGACACTCGTATGAATCAAGTATGGTTTTGGTAGGGAGGAAACCAGGGTTCCAAACACACTCTTCATCCTTAATATAATAAAAACGTGCGCCAGTATCGCTAGGTACGTTATTATATCTAAATCTTGTTAATCTACGAAGTTTCGCATCTTTATAAAAAGAATATCCGCCACAAGTATTACTAATTAAGCTGAAAAATTCTTCATTACCTAAATAATTAATCCATGGCAATGGTGTTTTTGGGGTATTAATAACATATTCTTTTGCTTTATCATCAAAATATCCATATTTCATAAATTTTCAGCCCTTCTTTTAAAATCGTAAGCGCTTACATTGAAAGAATATAAATACTTAAACGATTTCGTTAATATGTCTTTATTTTATTCATATATAGACCAAATTCAACAAAAATAAAACGAAATTTTTTCGAAATTTATTCGATACAATCGGCATATATTATATTTATATAATATATAAGGATTTTCCGACAAAAATATATTTTTTAATTTGTTGACATTCGAAAGAAACAATATTTATAATAATATCGAAATCGTTTTCGAAAGCGCTTACATTTATGATAAAGGTCAAAGATATTGCAAAAAAATGTGGTGTATCAACAGCCACTGTCTCAAAAGCTTTACATAATAGCAAGGAGTTAAATCCTGAGACTATTTCTTTAGTTTGCAAGACAGCTAAAGAAATGGGATACATTCCAAATGCGACTGCAAGATCTTTAAAATTAAGGAAAACTTATAGTATTGGAGTTTTGTTTGTTGATAAAACCGGAACAGGCTTAGAACACGAATATTTTTCATCGATTCTAGAAGCAATCAAGGCTGAAGCTGAAGCGTTAGGATATGATATTACTTTTATTTCTGACAATTTAGGAAATAAACAAACTTCATATTTAGAACATGCTCGTTATAGAAGTATAGATGGGGTTGTTATTGCTTCTGCGGATTTTGAAAGCGAGAAAGTAATTGAATTAGTCAATAGTGAAATCCCTACAGTAACTATCGATTACATCTACAATAAATCAAGTGCGGTTATGTCTGATAATGTTGAAGGTTTAGAAAGCATTGTTAAATATGCAGCAAGTAAAGGTCATAAAAAGATTGCATTTATACATGGTGAAATTACGGATGTAACAAATAAACGTATTGCAGGTTTTCACAAAGCAATGAGCGAATTAAATTTACAAGATGATAAAGATTATATTAGAGAAGGAAGTTATCATGATCCTAAATCAAGTGGGAGCGAAACTAAAAAGTTATTAGCTCTTGATGAAAGACCAACATGCATAATTTATCCTGACGATATTTCTTTAATAGGTGGGATGACAGCAATTCAACAAGCTGGTCTTAGAGTTCCAGAAGATATTAGTGTCGCAGGATACGATGGAACTAATATTTCAAGAATATTAAGACCAATTCTTACATCATATGTTCAAAACAGTGTTGAACTTGGTAGATGTGCTGTAAGAAATTTAATTGAAAGAATTGAAAACCCTAAAGTATTTGTTCCTACAATAATTCATATTCAAGGAACATTACAAGAGGGTGAAACTATAGGGGATATTAAATAAGGTTATAAATGCGTCGAGCATTATAATAGATAACTTGATTTTCGGAGGTAAACAAAAATATGAAAAAATCAGTTAAATTATTAATGAGTTTAGCAGCTATATCACTTCTTGGTGGAGCAGTTGTTGGTTGTAATTCAACACAATGTCCAGAATGCGAAGAATGCAAAGACAATGAAGACAATCCAGAAGTCGCTAGTGGAGCTATTCTTAACATCAGATGCTGGAATAATGAATTTCAAAGCAGATTTAGATCATACTATCCAGATTATATTAAAACAGAAGGAGATTATGATATTCTAAGAGATGGAACTAAAGTTAAATGGATTATCGTTGCTAATGATGGTAACGGTTATCAAACAGCTTTAGATGAAGCTTTAAAGAACCAAGATTCTGTTAAAGCAGATGATAAAGTTGATATCTTCCTTTCAGAAGCTGACTATATTACAAAATATAAAGATTCTGAATATACTCTTGATGTCATGAAAGATGTTGGTTTATCATCAAGCGATATTAATGATCAATATAAATATACTCAAGAAGTCGCTACAAGTAGTGATGGGGCTTTAAAGGGTGTTACATGGCAAGCAGCTCCTGGTCTTTTCGCTTATCGTAGAGATTTAGCAAAAGAAGTTTTTGGAACTGACGATCCAGTTAAAGTTCAAGCTGAATTATCAAGTTGGGATAAATTTAATGCCGCTGCTGCAAAAGCAAAAGAAAAAGGAATTTATATGTTATCTGGTTATGATGATTCATATCGTACCTATAGCAATAACATGGGTCAAAAATGGGTTAGTGATGATGGCGTCTTATCAATTGCTCCAAAGATGAAACAATGGGTTGACGATACAAAGAACTTTGTTGATAAAGGATATTGTGGGAATTCAACATTATGGAGTGGTCAATGGGCAGCTGATCAAGGTCCAAACGGAAATAAAGTTATGGGCTTCTTCTATTCAACTTGGGGTATTAACTTCACACTTTTAGGAAATTCACTTGCTGATTCAAGTGCTCCTCAACAAGTTGGTAATGGTTTATTTGGTCAATATGCAGTTTGTGAAGGTCCAGAATCATATTACTGGGGCGGAACATGGATCCATGCAGCAAAAGGAACAGATAATATTAAACAAATTAAAGATATTATGCTTAACCTTACTTGCTCAAGAACAGTTATGAGTTCAATTACAAAAGTTGAACAAGATTATACAAATACTGTTTCTGGTATGGATACAATCGCAAATGATTCTTCATTTGGTAGTGCATTCTTAGGCGGACAAAACCACATTGCATTATTTGCAAAATCAGCAGCTAAGATTGATTGTTCAAATATGAGTGGTTATGACCAAGCTTGTAACGAAGGTTTCCAAAACGCAATGCATGATTACTTTGCTGGAACAGTTACTTATGAAAAGGCTCTTGCTAACTTCAAATCAACAATTAGCGAGAAACATCCAGAAGTTACATTCAATTTCTAATAGGTTAACTAACAATTATTTTTCCTAGGGCAAATAAAGCCCTAGGAAAATGTTTTTATAAAAATAATGAAAGGAGATTTTATGGCGAAATCAAAGACTAATTTAGTAGGTGAACTTGTTATTATGCCAAATGGCACAACACGTAGAATTAATAAAAATGTCTCATATAGTAAATGGGGATATATATTCTTAATTCCTTTTTTCGTTATTTTTATAGTTTTCCAATTTGTACCATTGTTTGAAACGATTTTTTATTCAATGTTTGAATATTATTTCAAACTTGGTATTCATCAAGTAGGACCAAACTGGAATAATTTTGGGAATTTTGTGAAATTATTTTCAAATGCTGATTTTTATAAATATTTTGGGAATACTTTGATTTTATGGATTATAGGTGCAATTCCTCAATTTGTTTTTGCACTTTTATTTGCTGTTTGGTTTACTGATCAAAGATTAAAACTCAAATGTGCAGGATTTTTTAAGGCTGTTGTATATATGCCAAATTTAATTATGGCTTCTGCATTTGGTTACTTATTCTTCATGTTATTTGGATTAAACGGACCATTTACGATGATAGCAAGAGCTTTAGGAAGCGATATTATTTTTGGTGAAAGCGCATGGGCAACAAGATTTATTATTGCAGGAATTAATATTCTTATGTGGACAGGAAATACTTGTATTTTATTAATGTCAGGTATTATGGGAATTGATGAATCTGTTTTTGAGTCAGCAAGACTTGATGGTGCAGGCGGATTTAGAACGTTTAAAAATATTACAATGCCACTTTTAATGCCAATATTTGTTTATGTATTTATCACATCAATGATTGGTGGTATTCAAATGTTTGATGCTGCACAAGTTTATACACAGACAACTGGCGGACCTAATATGTCTAGCAAAACATTAATTATGTATTTAAATAACTTAATTATGACTTCAAAAAACTATGGTATGGCCGGTGCTTTAAGTGTTGTTTTATTTATCATTACTGGTATTTTATCCATTTTTGTCTTTAAAACTTTGACTCCTGTTTATAATGCTGCAAAAGCCGAAAAGAAGGAAAGAAAGAAGAGACAACTTTGGAATAAGATGAACAATAAAGAATACGGGGAGGTAATCATTTATGAGTCAAGAGATGTTACAAATAGAAGCTCGAAATAAGTCACATAAAAGCGAAAAATTAACGTTAAATTTATATAGATTTTTCGTTTATCTTGTATTGATTATAATGGCAATTACTTGCTTATTTCCTTTCTATATAATGCTTGTTAATTGCACAAGAAATAATATAGAAATTCAAAGAGAAGTATCATTTTGGTTTGGAACTAGTTTTATTGATAATCTTGTTAATTTATTTAACAACGATCAAGTACCAATTGCTTCTGCAATGAGAAATAGTTTATTTATTGCAACAGTTTCTGCAACATTAACAACTTATTTTAGTGCATTAACTGCATATGCTACACACATCTATAACTTTAAAGGAAAGAAATTTATTACGACATTTATCATGGCGATCATGATGATTCCAACACAAGTTTCTGCAATAGGTAGTTTATTAATGTATTATCAAATTCAAGCTGCTATTCCTGGTTTAAAATTACTTGATACATTCTGGCCTTTAACAATACCAGCAATTTGTGCACCTGTTACTTATTTCTATATTAAACAATATATGGATAGTGTATTGCCAACTGAGGTTATTGAGGCTGCAAGAGTGGATGGAAGTTCAGAGTTTGGTATATTCCATAGAATGGTTTTACCAATGATTAAACCAGCACTTTCAGTTCAATTTATCTTTGCTTTCGTTTCAAACTGGAACAATTATTTCTTCCCAGGACTTATTCTTACAAGTAAAAATAGATATACGCTTCCTATTTTGATTTCACAATTAAAATCAAGCGATCCTACAACATTTGATTATGGTCAAATTTATTGCTTAATGACAATTGTTGTTCTTCCATTAATTATTGTTTACTTTATATTATCAAAGAATATTATTAAAGGGTTAACATCTGGGGCTGTTAAAGGTTAAAAAAAGTTTTAATAATCATTCTAATTATTAGTTTAGTTAGAATGATTTTTTTATTAAGAAAAGGAGCTAATTATGAAAATCGAAGGGGTTTCTGCGCGTGAATTTTTAAAAAATGCATATTTGAAATCAACGGAAATATATAAAGATTTTTTTATTTCAGATGCACAATATATTGATTTTAATAATGAAATATTGTTGTGTGTTTCATATAAAAACAAAAGAGCGCCATTTATATATGAATTATTAAAAGATGAGGTTTCAAATAGTTATATAAAATCCATTAATAAAACATGTCTAATTTCAATAGATGAAGATGACTCTTTTTTTGTAGATGAAGATCAAATTCATCATCAAATCCCCCACGAAATTCATTTATGCATCCTAAAATGCATTCATGCACTTGATAGTTTTGGTGGTTTTTTAAATGAAAAAAACGAACATATAATTGATTTAAAAAGTAAAAGAGTTGGACCACATTATGATGTAAATTTACTTTTAGGAGATAGAACAAAATTCAATGAACCTTTATTATCAACTCCAAAATCCGTTGTTAATTCATTTGGCTTTGGAAGTTTTAGAGCTGATTCAAATTACCAAGTTCTTGCAACAAGATGGGATATCAGACCAGAAGAAAATGGTAATCCATTTAATAGACAGTTTTATATATTAGAAAATTCAAAAATTATCTTTTATAGTGGAGCTATTTCTGAAGATATTATTGAAGCATATTGTGTTCATGGAGTTAATAAAACTGAAATTTTTTATAAGACAAAAGATTTAGAAATTAAAAGAACTATATTTATAATGCCACAAGAAAAAGGACTTCCAACTGCAGTTGAAAGTCAAATAATTGAAGTAAAAAATTTAGCAAATAATAATAGAAATCTAGACATTGTATGTACAGGAATGTTTGGTTTATCAAATCCTAGTTGCCAAGAAGTTGATATTATTTATCAGACAGTAATTACACAATCTAGAATATTAAAGGTTGATAATAAACTAGCTGCTATAGTTCCTGATTATTATCCAGTTTATTTTAAAGACCATATTAGATTCGCTACCGTTCTAGATGATAATGGTTTCTTTAATGAATTTACTCAAAATTTAACTAGTTTTTTAGGGGATGGAAACATTAATTATCCTAGAGGTATTAGTTCTTTTGATAATGAACTAAGAATGAGTGGTAGTAGTTTCTTTGCTTTA